>JALULU010000321.1 GCA_027040585.1 Acidobacteriota bacterium
ACCTGAAGTCCTCCCCCTCTTTTATCTCAGAATATTTTAAAACCTCAACATCCTGGGCTACTTCAGCTTTTTTCTCCCTATCCCTTTCCTCTTCCAAAAAGGTATCCCACTCGCCGCAATTTGGACATCTCCCCTGCCACTTGGGGCTCATATATCCACATATCTGACATACAAAAACGCTCTTTTTCTTAGCCATTTTCCCTTAAAAAATCAACTCCCTTTAAAATCCTATTTAAAACCCTATCCTTTCCCAAAATTTCAATCACGTCAAAAATCCCCGGGGCAACCCCTTGACCTGTTAAAATCACCCTCAAAGCCCCTATAAAATCACCGCTTTTAATTTTGTATTTTTCAACAATCTCCCTTAAAATCTCCTCACTATTTTTAATATTTAACTCACTTTCAGCCTCATATCTTTTTTCTAACTCAAGTAGCGGTTCAACTAAATCACCCCTTCCCTTTAGATATTTTTCTATTGCATCATCGCTATAGTTAAAATCATCTGTAAAATATGCCCTACCAAGGACACCAAAGTCATCAAGATTTCTATATCTTACTTTGAGTAGGTCAATACACCTTAAAAACCAATCTTTTTTCTCATTTTCAAAACGGGGATCATAAATTTCATACTTTTTTAAAACCCCAATCACATCCTTAAAAAGCCTTTCTGATGGAAGTTTTGATATAAACTGCCCATTTATCCACTCAAGCTTCTTTAAATCAAACATGGCATTTGTCTTTACAACGTCCTTTAAGTCAAAGAGTTCTATCATCTCATCCATTGTCAAAATTTTCTTATTTGTCCCTGGAGACCATCCCATAAGTGCAAGAAAATAGGCAAAGGCTTCAGGTAGATATCCCTCCTCCCTGTACTTTGAAACAGCTGTTGCACCGTGCCTTTTACTTAACCTCGTCCTGTCAGGTCCAAGGATCAGTGGAATGTGAGCAAATTTTGGGATGTTCTTTTCAAGTGTCCTGTAGAGTAAAATCTGCTTTGGGGTATTTGAGATGTGGTCTGCACCTCTTATCACGTGGGTTATTTTCATCTCTGAATCGTCTATCACGCAACTTAAGTGATAAGTTGGATATCCATCTGAACGGAGTAATACAAAGTCCTCAAGTTCACTGTTTTTAACCTCAATTTTTTTCTGAACAATGTCCTTATACCTTGTAAATCCCTCACGGGGCACCTTAAACCTTATTGCAAAGGGTTTTCCCTTTTTTAAATTTTCCCTTATCTCAGTTTCACTTAAATTTCTGCACCTTCCGTCATACTTGTAGGGGATTCCCTTCTCCTTTGCCAAAATTCTCTTTTTCTCAAGTTCCTCCTTATCGCAAAAGCACCTGTAAGCCTTTCCCTCATCCACAAGTTTATTTGCCACACTCCTATAGATTTCAAGCCTTTCACTCTGATAAATGGGACCTTCGTCAAAATCCATTCCAAGCCACCTTAAATCCTCAATTATCACATCGCTTAATTCCTTAGAAGACCTTGCAACATCAGTGTCCTCAATCCTCAAGATAAAAACTCCCCTATTTTTCCTTGCAAAAAGAT
>JALULU010000322.1 GCA_027040585.1 Acidobacteriota bacterium
ACCTGAAGTCCTCCCCCTCTTTTATCTCAGAATATTTTAAAACCTCAACATCCTGGGCTACTTCAGCTTTTTTCTCCCTATCCCTTTCCTCTTCCAAAAAGGTATCCCACTCGCCGCAATTTGGACACCTCCCCTGCCACTTGGGGCTCATATATCCACATATCTGACATACAAAAACACTCTTTTTCTTAGCCATTTTCCTTTAAAAAATCAACTCCCTTTAAAATCCTATTTAAAACCCTATCCTTTCCCAAAATTTCAATCACGTCAAAAATCCCTGGGGCAACCCCTTGACCTGTTAAAATCACCCTCAAAGCCCCAATAAAATCGCCACTTTTAACTCCGTATTTTTCAACAATCTCCCTTAAAATCTCCTCACTATTTTTAATATTTAACTCACTTTCAGCCTCATATCTTTTTTCTAACTCAAGTAGCGGTTCAACTAAATCACCCCTTCCCTTTAGATATTTTTCTATTGCATCATCGCTATAGTTAAAATCATCTGTAAAATATGCCCTACCAAGGACACCAAAGTCATCAAGATTTCTATATCTTACTTTGAGTAGGTCAATACACCTTAAAAACCAATCTTTTTTCTCATTTTCAAAACGGGGATCATAAATTTCATACTTTTTTAAAACCCCAATCACATCCTTAAAAAGCCTTTCTGATGGAAGTTTTGATATAAACTGCCCATTTATCCACTCAAGCTTCTTTAAATCAAACATGGCATTTGTCTTTACAACGTCCTTTAAGTCAAAGAGTTCTATCATCTCATCCATTGTCAAAATTTTCTTATTTGTCCTTGGAGACCATCCCATAAGTGCAAGAAAATAGGCAAAGGCTTCAGGTAGATATCCCTCCTCCCTGTACTTTGAAACAGCTGTTGCACCGTGCCTTTTACTTAGCCTCGTCCTGTCAGGTCCAAGGATCAGTGGAATATGGGCAAATTTTGGGATGTTCTTTTCAAGTGTCCTGTAGAGTAAAATCTGCTTTGGGGTATTTGAGATGTGGTCTGCACCCCTTATCACATGGGTTATCCTCATCTCTGAATCGTCTACAACACAACTTAAGTGATACGTTGGATACCCATCTGAACGGAGTAACACAAAATCCTCAAGTTCACTGTTTTTAACCTCAATCTTTTTCTGGACAATGTCCTTATACCTTGTAAATCCCTCACGGGGCACCTTAAACCTTATTGCAAAGGGTTTTCCCTTTTTTAAATTCTCCCTTATCTCAGTTTCACTTAAATTTCTGCACCTTCCGTCATACTTGTAGGAAATTCCCTTTTCCTTTGCTAAAATCCTCTTTTTCTCAAGTTCCTCCTTATCACAAAAACACCTGTAGGCCTTTCCCTCATCCAAAAGTTTATTTGCAACATTTCTATAAATCTCAAGCCTTTCACTCTGATAAATGGGACCCTCATCAAAATCCATTCCAAGCCACCTTAAATCCTCAATTATCACATCGCTTAATTCCTTAGAAGACCTTGCAACATCAGTGTCCTCAATCCTCAAGATAAAAACTCCCCTATTTTTCCTTGCAAAAAGAT
>JALULU010000323.1 GCA_027040585.1 Acidobacteriota bacterium
AGAACTTTTTGGTGGAGGAAGTTGCGAATTGAAATTAATAGATGAGGAAAATCCCCTTGAAAGTGGTGTTGAAATAATTGCTTCACCCCCAGGTAAAAAACTTCAAAACATCATGATGTTATCAGGTGGAGAAAAGGCACTAACAGCACTTGCTTTACTTATAGCGCTCTTTAAATATAGACCAGCACCTTTCTGTATTTTAGATGAAGTGGATGCACCTCTTGATGACACAAATATTTCAAGATTTTTGGATATGGTGAAATCCCTCACAGAATCCACGCAGTTTATTATAATGACACACAACAGAAAGACCATGGAAATAGGAGATAACATTTATGGAGTTACAATGGAAGAGCCAGGCGTGTCAAAAATACTGTCTGTTAAATTAAAAAATAGAAGTGAACTCATTTCATAATGGAAAAGGGAAAACTCTATATTGTATCAACTCCCATAGGCAATTTAAAAGACATTACAAAAAGGGCTTTAGATGTTTTATCTAAAGCAGACATAATCGCAAGTGAAGACACAAGAACAACAGGCAACCTTTTGAAATTACTTGGAATATATGACAAAATATTGTTTTCTTACTACAAACACAAAGAAGACATTAAAGGTAAAAAGTTAATTGAAATTCTTGAAAGTGGCAAAAATGTTGCCCTTGTATCAGATGCTGGTACACCAAATATATCAGACCCGGGTATTGGTATTTTAAAAGAGGCATATAAAAGAGATATTAAAATAGTACCTATTCCAGGGCCAAGTTCACTATGTACAGCAATTTCTGTCTCTCCATTTTCAGGAAATTACTTGTTTGTTTCCTTTCCACCAAAGGGGAGAAAAAAAATCCAATTTTTTAAAGAAAAAATCAGAGGATATGACAATTTAATTTTTATGGAATCACCAAAGAGAGTGCTTGACACTCTTAATATTTTGTCTCAAATATCACCTGAAAGAGAATTACTTTGTTTAAAAGAACTCACAAAAATGTATGAGGAAATAATTTTAGATCGCTGCGATAAAATATATGAAATATTTAAAAATCGTGAAAATATCAAGGGCGAATTTATATTTATTTTAAAGGGAAAAGAGGAATGTGAAAACATTTCCATGGAAAAAATCTTTGAAAAATTTGAAATACTTAAAAAGGAAGGATATTCTCATAAAGAAAGTGTTAAAATAATATCCCTGCTTATGGATGTAAGTAGAAACAAGCTTTATAAGTTGTTACTAAAGGATAAAAAGTGAATAAAAGAATACTATTTGTGGTGAAAAGTTTATATACAGTTGAAAGATATGGGGTAATGCTTTTATCTTCCTTGGCAAAAGACGAAGGGTGGGAAACCGATCTGTTAATTCTTGATGGAAAGAATTGGAAAAAAATCACACAAAAGATAGAAACATTTAATCCTGAGATAATTGCATGCAGCGCAATGACAACAGAAATAAAAACAATTTTAAAATTTATTGAAAAGGTAAAAAGAAGTTTTAACATCTTTACAATCATTGGTGGCCCTCATCCAACATTTTTCCCGGAATTTTTTAGCAACGAAAAG
>JALULU010000324.1 GCA_027040585.1 Acidobacteriota bacterium
AGGGGCAGGGGCTAGTTTATTGGATTTTGTCGATGCAGATTGCTTTTTAACGGGCGATATAAAGTATCACGATGCAATGAAAGCACTTAGTGAAGATAAAATGATGGTAGATATTGGGCACTTTGAAAGTGAGCAGTTTTTTGTAGATGCTATAAAAAATTCATTTAACTCTTTGCCTATTTCGGTTATAATTGCGCAATCTAAAAATCCATTTAAGTACCAATAAAGGATATATCTTGAATATATATGTAAAAGAGTTAGTAGCTTTATCTAAAATCGACAAAGCACTAGATAGTTTTAATCCACAAATTGCTGTAATTAATGCAAAAGTAGAAGCAGTACAGAAAAAAGTAGATGACCTACTAGAGCAAAAAGATAATAGTGCTAAAGTTCTTGAAGACAATAAACTGAAAATTGCAAGCTTTGAGCAGCAAATTGCTAGCCTTAAAGACCAACTTGATAGCATTAAAAAGAAATCTTCAGAAGTTAAGACAGAGAGAGAAATTTCGTCTTTATCATCAGAAGAGCAAATTGCTAAAGATAACTTAACTTATGCTAACGAAGAGATAGATAGATTAAACGCTATTAATGATGTTAAAAATGCAGAAGTAGAAGAGTTAGATGGAGAGTTAGCAGCAGCAAATGAAGAATTACAGACAGTTTCTGAAGCTATTAAAAGTGATATTGCAGGTATAGAAGAGCAAAAAGGTAAATTATTTGCTACAAGAGATGAATCTATTCGTTCAATGGATCAAAAGATTCTTGCTTTTTATGAAAAAATTAGAAACTGGGCTGGTAATACAGCTGTTGTTAAAGTTGAAAAACAAGCTTGTTATGGTTGTTACATGAAGATTAACGACAAAGCTTATAGTGACTTAATAAAAGGTGAAGATATTGTGTCTTGCCCACACTGTGGAAGAGTTTTATATATAGAGATAGATAGCGAGACTGCCGAGGCTTAATGTAGTGTTTTACTACTTCTACTTAATTGTTGCAACTATTGCTTATATAGTTGCAATACCTTTTCTTATAATTTTTAGCTTTAAAACAAAATACAGACAATCTATACCTGCTAGGTTTTTTCTTAAAAACAGTAAACCTTTAACTCCTGATGGTGTGCATTTTCATGTGTGTTCTCTTGGAGAGGCTAGGGCAATTAAAGCGATTTCTAGTAAGATAGATAAAACTAAAGTTAGATTTAGTGCAACAACAAATACAGGCTATAAGACTATAAAAGAGTACGGTAATGAAGCTAGCTATTTACCATACGAGCTTTTTTTGCCTTTTTGGATAAAGAGGCAAAAGGCACTAGTAGTTTTTGAAGCAGAGCTTTGGTATATGTTATTTGCAGTTAGTAGAAAAAAGGGTGCTAAAACTTTTTTGATTAATGCTAGAATTAGCGAGAAATCTTATAAAAGTTACTTAAGATTTAAGTGGTTATATAAGCAAATTTTTAATCATATTGATGTTGTTTATGCGCAAAGTTATGACGATGCAAGAAGATTAAAAACTCTCGGTGCTAAACATATAAAAGTTAATGGTAATATTAAGTT
>JALULU010000325.1 GCA_027040585.1 Acidobacteriota bacterium
TTGACTTAAAGGAAAACAGTTTTAGTGCGAAAAATGCTGCACTTTCTGCAAAGGACAACGATGTGGAGGAGATGGCAAAGTTAATAATAAAACTAATGGATGACCATAAACTTCGGAAGAAATTGGGGGAATATGGTAGGGAAAGATTTGAGAAATTTTTAAGCTGGGAGCACTCTGTACTACATTTGATAGATGGATATAAAAAAGTTTTTGGAATTTAAATCTATTTTTCCCCTAAAACTATCTTTTCAACTTCTAAAGGTGATTTTGCAACAAAATCTGGGTTACACTTTTCAAGGAGTTTTGCCCCAGAAAAGCCATAAGTTACACCAATACTTTTAATTCCAGCCTCTTTTGCTGCGGTAATGTCGTTACAACTATCACCTACCATGAAGGAGTTTTTAATATCGCCATCTAAATTTTTAATTATTTCTTTTATGGGAAGTGGTGAGGGTTTCTTTTCTGTGAAGCTATCTCCACCGTAGATAAAATCAAAGAAATATGAGATGTTTAGCATTTCAAGTACTAAGTTTGTGAGTCTTTCACTTTTATTTGAAAGTACACCAACAAGATAACCTTCTCCTTTCAGGTTTAAAACTGTATCCATTACCCCGTCATATGGCTTTGTATTGTCAATGATGTGTAAAATATATTCCTCTTTAAAGGCTTCAAGTTCCTTTTCAATGTCCTTTTTTTCAAAGAGTCTTTCAACAAATTTTATGATTCCATCTCCAACATAGGATGATACAACATCTTTTGAAAGTGGGGGAAGATTAAACCTCCCCCTTGTGTTATTTGCAGCGAGTACAAGATCCTCAATTGAGTCAAGCAAAGTTCCATCCAAGTCAAATATAACAATTTTATTCATAAATTCTACCTCAATAGATCAATTGAAATTAAGCAGGTCATAAGGGCAAAATCCACCAATTGCTTTATTTCAACATATTCATTTGCCACGTGGTATGCCTCATCATCACCAGGACCCCATCCCACAGAGGTAATTCCCGCCAAGTTTAAGGTTTTTGCAAAGGTCCCACCCCCCATTCCAAAGGGTTCTGGAACAAAGCCAAGTACTTCTTTTCCATTTTCTTGAATGGATCTAACGAGATCGTTGTCAGGTGAAATTTCATGTGGCTCATTCCAGCTTAAAAGCTCAACCTTAAATTCCCCGTCAACTTCCTTTGTAAGGTTGTTAAAGGTTTCAAGTATGTATTCCTTTGTCATTCCGGGTACGCTTCTAATGTCTATGTAAATATAACAATCTCCTGGAACTATGTTTGGAGCAGCTCCCCCGTGAATTTCTCCCAAATTTAGAGTTGGCTCTCCGAGTGTTGGGCTAACCTCATATTTAAATTTTAAATTCTCAATTTTTTCTATTAAATGTGCCATCTTATAAATTGCATTTATTCCCCTTTCAGGTGTTGATCCATGTGCCTGCTTTCCAATGGCCGTGATCTTAAAAACAGCTCTTCCCTTTTCCGCTATGTCAATTCTTTTCATATTTTCACCAATATCTGGAATAATTGAAAATGTTGCATCAAGCAGATTTTCATCAACCAAATATTTAACACCGTAGTCAATTCCATCTGGATCTTCAGCCTCTTCATCAGAGAGGGCAGCCATCTGAAATTCTCCAGAGAGTCCTTCATCCCCGATGACATTTTTTAAAATCTTTGCTGCAACCATAATTGAGGCAAGAGGACCTTTATCGTCAAGAACCCCTCTACCATATATGTATCCATCTTTTATAACAGGATCATATGGGTCTGTATCCCAACCATCTCCTGCTGGAACAATGTCCATGTGTGCAGCCATTAAAAGTCTTTTCCCGGATTTGTTTGTACCAACTTTCCCAATTATATTTGGTCTTCCCTCCATTCTACTGTGCTCTTCATAAGGGATACCCCATTTATCAAGTTCCCTTTTTACAATATTTCCAACCCTATATTCTTCACCTCTAAATTTAAGAAAAGGAAATTCCGGGAGTTTTTCAGATATTACATTTATAGTTTTTTCCCTTACCATTTCGCACGTGAGATCAATTATTTCCTTTTCGATCGTTTTATAATTTTCACTAAAGTATTTTTTTATTTTTTCTTTCATATTGCACCTCTGTTTAAAAATATAGGTAAAATAATAACACCCAACAAGATTTTTATGAAGTTAAATTTTAAAAACTCTACTCTATATTTTGAACCTGTTCCCTTATCTTCTCGATTTCAGTTTTGATATCAAGTCCAATTTTTTTAATTTCCTTTGTATCACTCTTTGAAAGCATTGTGTTTATTTCTCTGTTCATTTCTTGAACAATAAAGTCTAATTTTTTACCAACTGAAACATTTTCATTTAGAGTATTTCTAAACTGTTCTATATGGCTTTTAAATCTTTCAATCTCTTCTGAAATGTCAAATTTATCAGCTGCAAGTGCGGAAATCTCAAGAATAACCTTCTCGTCAATTTTAATATCTGTAATCAATTTTTCCATCCTGCTTCTTATTTTGTTAAATTGTATATCGAAAATTTTAGAACTCTCCTTTTCTATTCTCAAAATACTTTCTTCTACAAAAAAAATTCTTTCAATAATAAAATCGTATAAGTTTTTTCCCTCTTTTTTTCTCATTTTAACTAAATCTAATATTGCATCTTCTATGACATTTAATGATTTTTGAAAAACTTCCTCAATTTCCTCTTCATTTTCTTCAAAGGTGAAAATTCCTGGTAAGTTTATAATTTCACTGATATTACTAAAATTTTTTATACTGAGTTCTTCTGAAATTTCACTTAATCTTTTAGAATAATAACTTAAAACCTCTTTATTTATGGCAGGGAGTTCTCCCTTTTCCTTTTTTAGTGTATAGTAAAAGTCCACTCTTCCCCTTTTTAGATATTTTTTTATCATATCTCTAATAATTTTTTCCTGTAGTAGATTTACTTTATTTGATTTTATATGTATATCCAGATATCTACTATTTACACTTTTTATTTCCACTTTTATTTCATATCCCATAATTGTCATACTCTTTATTGAAAATCCTGTCATTGATTGAATCATTTTTATTCTCCTTTTGATAGTTCAAACTGAATTTTATATAGTTTTTTATATATTTCATTTTCTTTTAATAGGTTTTCATGCTTTCCTTCACCAACTATTTTCCCATTATCCAGGACAACAATCCTATCTGAATTTCTCACGGTAGAAAGTCTATGTGCTACAATTAAGGCTGTCCTGTCTTTTATAAGGTTGTTTAGTGCCATCTGCACTTTTTTCTCTGATGTAGAGTCAAGGGAAGATGTTGCCTCGTCTAAAATCAGGATTGGAGCATTTTTTAAAATTGCCCTTGCTATGGCGATCCTTTGCCTTTCTCCACCTGATAGAGTTTGACCTAAATCTCCGATAGTCGTTTCATATCCATCCTTTAATTTCAAAATAAATTCGTGGGCATAGGCCTTTTTAGCAGCCTCGATTATCTCTTCATCTGTGGCATCCCACCTGCCATATTTTATGTTATTTTTGACACTGTCCCTAAACAAGAATGTCTCCTGTGTAACCATGCTTATCTGTTTTCTAAGGGATTTAAGAGTGACGTCTTTTAGGTCTATTCCATCTATTTTTACACATCCACTGTTTGGATCAAAAAAGCGGGGAATTAAATTTACAAGTGTTGTCTTTCCACTACCACTTTTTCCAACAATACCTATTTTTTCACCCTTTTTAATCTTAAGATTTACATTTTTTAAAGAGTTAATTTCACCATCATTATATCTAAAAGATACGTTTTCAAGTAAGATCTCTTTAGAAAATGGGGAGAGATTTTTTGCTCCCCTTTTTTCTTTAACCTCAATTTTTGTTTCAAGCAGGGCAAAAATCCTATCTGAACAGGCAACAGCTTGCTGAAAGTCTATGTGCATCCTTGAAATTTTCCTTACAGGGTCATACATTCTTAAAAGGGATGCAAAAAATGCAGTAAAGGTTCCAAGACTTAAGTATCCAGATTTAATTTTAAAATGGGCATAGACGATAAATGGAACGAAAAGTGATACGGCAATTATTTCCATAATAGGGGGATTTATGGAACTTATAAAGCCATTTTTCATATTTATTTTGTAAAATTTTTCTAAAATATTTGAAAACTTTATTCTTTCAAAATTTTCCATTGAGAATATTTTAATTATTCTATTACCTATGACACTTTCTTGAATTACAGAGGTTATTTTCCCGAGTATTTCCTGAGAAATGGAGGTGTATTTCTTCACCTTTTTACCAAGATAGTTTGTAAGTAATGCCACAAGTGGGATTATTATTAACGATATGGTGGAAAGTAAAGGGTCTATATAGAAAATAACAAATAGAAGTGCAAAAAATGAAAAAACCTGTCTTATAAAGTCGGCAATTGTTCTTGAAAAAGCATTTTGTAGTTTGTCCACATCATTTACAACATTTGATATTATAGCTCCAACATTTCTTTCAGAAAAAAATAGGACAGATTGATTTAAAATATGGTTAAAAATCTTTTCCCTAAGATTCTTTATTAATTTTTGTCCCGCTTTTATTATTAAGTAGTTTGCACTAAAATTGCCTATACTTTTTATTATAGTTAACACTAACAGAGCCAAAGCGATGTTTATTAAAATCTTATCTCCATATAGGTGAAAAGTGTCATATAGGAATTTAAATTTTGATGTAGGGGATATGGTTGTACCTTTTTGGAGAACATTGTCAAAGATAGGTTTTATCAGAAGCATTATAATCCCTTCTATAGTACCGACCAAGGAAAGGATTATGGTAGATAAAATGATAATGGGAGAGTAAGGTTTTATGAGTTTCCAGATTTTCTTATAAGTATTCATTTAGATTTTTTATCAGAAATTGACCTTATCTTGGATGTGTATAAATACCTTTTTATTTTTTTTGTAGTTGTTTTCTCAAATTCATTCCAGTGAATTGTAAACTTTTTTACTCTCTTGTAATTTGCAAGGGATGAACATACCTTTTTTACTTCATGATCCAATATTTCTTCCACAACTTTTTCATCCATTTGTTTTCCCTGTTTGCTTAGAAATTCATCAAAGTATTCAACATCAGGAACGATTATTGCATGCACTTCTTCACAATATTTAGTTGCTTCAGGCCCTTCCCATACAATAGATTCCAGAATGAATGGACTTTTATTTAGATGTGCTTCAATTTCTTCTGGATATATATTTTTCCCATTTGCTGCTACTATTAAAGATTTTTTTCTGCCGTTTATATACAAAAATCCATCCTTATCAAAATAACCCATGTCGCCAGTATAGAACCATCCATCTTTTAGAACCTCTGCTGTTGCTTCTGGATTGTTGTAATAACCCTTCATAACCATTGGCCCCTTTACACAAATTTCTCCATCTACAATTTTTATTTGGGCTTCTGGAAGAGGGAGTCCAGCAGAATCATATTTATAGAAATCGTCTTTGTTTAAAGCGATAACTGGTGATGTCTCAGTTAGTCCATATCCCTGCAAAACAACTATTCCCATATCTCTGAATCCCTTTGATACCTCAGGATCTATAGCAGCTCCACCGCTAACTAAATATTTTAAATTACCTCCAAAACCTTCATGTAGGGGTTTGAAAATTTTTCTTCTTATGTTTTTTCTGAAAAAAGTTTCAGTGAAGGCAGCTATGCCTTTAGCTATTTTAAATTTTTTGGGTCCATTTTCCTCTATTTTTTTCATAACCTTTTTATAAACTGCTTCTAATAGAAGTGGAACAGCTAACATTGCATCTGGTTTAACTTCTTTTAAGTTGTCGGGTATTTTTTTAAGACTTTCAGCATATGCTATGGTACACCCACAAGCAATAGGCATTAAAAAACCACCTGTGCATTCATAAGTATGATGAAGGGGAAGCACACTTAAAAAAGTATAGTATGTTTCTATTTTAGTCATTTCAGTTATGCCTTTAACATCTTCAACCAGATTTTTTTGGGTTAAAACAACGCCTTTTGAAGAGCCAGTGGTACCTGAAGTAAAAATAATTGAAACTGGAAAATCCGGGTCAATTGATATATGTGGGTATTTAGATTTGTTCTCTTCGAAAAGTCTACTTCCTATTTCTAAAACATTGTCAAATGTCAGCACATCTTGATCACCATTTTTTGTATCCATTGATATAATGGTTTTCAAATTTGGCAGTTTGCTTCTAAATTCTGTTAGCATTTCAATGTATTTTTGTGATCCTACAAATATGTTTGCTTCAGTAGTATATAATATGTGAAACATCTCCTGGCTTTTTAATTCTTTATCTATTGGTACATTTATACCATTTCCACATGCAACTGATAGATAGGTTAGAGCCCATTCAGGTCTATTTTCAGACATAATGGCAACTTTTGTACCCCTTGTAAGTCCAATACTTTCTAAAAAACATCCCAGAGACATCACTTTATAAAATAATTCATTATATGAGATGGCATGCCATTTTTTATTTCTTTTGTATTTTAAAGCTGCTTTCCCACCATACTTTTCTCTACATTTTAGTAGCATATCCTTTAAAT
>JALULU010000326.1 GCA_027040585.1 Acidobacteriota bacterium
TGTTTTTCTTAAAGGGTCCACGGTCATTAATTCTTACAACAACGCTCTTACCATTTCTGATATTTGTAACCCTAACAATTGTTCCAAAGGGAAGTGTATTGTGGGCAGCTGTCATCTTATTCATATCGTAAATCTCACCATTTGCTGTTCTTCTACCCTGAAATTTGGGACCGTACCAGGAGGCATATCCAGTGAGTCTATACTTTTGTATAACGCTTTCAGGTGGATAAATATTTCTATTACCTCCACCACAGGAAATAATTGTTAAAAGAAATAGAAATAAGATTAAAATTTTAATGATAATTTTTTTCATAAAAATAATTTTACAATCAAAAGGGCTTTGTGTAAATAAAAAAGGAATAGGGAAAAATAATAGAGTGGGGTCAGGCCTGTATAATTTAAAATCTAAAGGTACCAGGCACAACATCTCTGAAAAAATCTAAAGGTGCCAGGCAAAATCTTTTAAATTATCTGATACATATTTTTATTTACCTCTCAAGGAATTTTTCCTGTCCCTGTCTGAAGCAATCTTTCCTGCCTGGCACTTATATTTCTGGTACTTATATTTTTACTATATCCCATTCACGGGAGAGTGGTTAAAGCCGGATAACTGAATTTTAAATTGACTTATCTGATTTATCTTCCCCTAAAACCCAATCTCACAAAGCGAGATATATTTCATTTTACTCATTATTTTTTCAACAGATAAAATGTTTAGTTTTTCAATCTCATTTAAAAACCCTTTATCCCATCTTAAATTCTCTGATGGGAAAGATTTTACAAGATCTGGGAGAAATTCTGGGGCAATACCTTCCTTAAACAGGAGTTCACACTCTCCAAGTGAACCATACTCATCTACGTGAAAGATAAAAATTCCCATGTTGCTGTTATAGATGAAATAGCCATTTTCAAAAAAGTCAGATTTTTTTCTGTTTTTTAAGTAGACAGTTCCACAAACATTGTATTCAAGCTGATTGCACTTACATCTGTCAACAACTTCGTAATTTTTTAAAAGGTGAGCCCTTAAAAAATTGAAATTCATTCCTCTTTCAGGTATGTCCTCTCTGTTAACTTCAAAATACTTAAAAAGAACCCATGCCAGAAAGTAGTCAAGGTCCTTAAAATCAAAAAAATCTGCCATAAAACACTCCTTAAAAATAAAATCACCGATTATTTAAGGAGTTCTTTAATTTCTTTTTTACTTATCCCAGCCTGCCTTAAAATTTCATAAAATGTGCCTTTAGGCAAATCCCTCTTGTGAAAAGGTACAATAACTCTCCTTTTATCACCAGGTAAATAGTAAATATGATGACTTCCCTTTACTCTATCGAGAATAAATCCCTTTTTCTTTAAGATTTTAACAATTTTATGTGGGGTAAAAGAGGGAATATCACCCATCAGTCTCTATTGTAAGGTGGTATTCTAAAATTCTCTCTTTCTCTGGAATTTTATCTCTATGTTTTTTAAGACTTTCAATATAAAGCTCAATAGATTCCCTCGCCATCTCCATCGCCTCTTCAACTGTATCCCCAAATGTAACACATCCAGGTAAAGATGGAACCATAACAGTATAACCACCTTCTTTTTCTTTTCTCAAAATAACGCGGTAGTTTAATTTCATTTCTTTAAAATTCCAATTATTAAAATAACAAAACAATTATACACCATAACACCTGAAAAACAATACCCATTTGGGTGCCAGGCAAAAATTTTTGGGGGTTTTGAGGTCAGGCCACAATTTGAGGCCTCAATTAGAAATGGTTTAAATGAAATGGTGCCAGGCACAAAAAACCAATTTGATAAATTTTACTTATTGTGCAAAAATAGATGTTGTGGAAAAGTTTGGGAAATTAAAATGAAAATTAAGGGTGAACCTAAAAGGATTAAGTTAAAGTATAAAGAATGGGTTGAGGTTCCAGAACCTTTTAAAAGGTTTGTCTGGGATAGTGTAGATGGAAAGTCACCCCTTGAGGACATAATTTTAAAAGTTTTAACATATGGCAGATTTGAGGAGATAAAAACCCTTTTTAAGATGTATCCAGAGGAAACTTACGATATTGCAATGAGATATCCAGATATAAAAAGGGGAGTAAAATACTGGGTTAAAAGGTGGAAAAGAGAATGGAAAAAATGATATCCCTTGCAAAGAGAATTCAAAAAGTATTCCCAAATTTTTACTTAGCAGGTGGCACAGCAATTATGTTTAAGTATAACCACAGAAAAAGTATTGACCTTGACTTCTTTAGTAGCAGAGATTTTTCAAAAAATAGGATGATAAGCAGGGTCAGGAAAAATTTTAACATGACTTCTTACGACATACCAGGTGACAACATAGATTTCCTAATTGAAAATTTAAAGGTTTCATTTCTTTTTTTCCCATTTAAAAACGTCTATCCACTTGAAACCATCATGGAGATAAATATTCCACAAGACTACGACCTCTTTTTGAATAAAATTTATGTATCTGGAAGGAGGATAAACTGGAAGGATCCCTTTGATGCCGCATATCTACTTAAAAAGCACAATTGGGAAATTAAAAGTGTCAAAAGGGACTTTGAAAAGAAGTTCCCATCTCAATCCTTTGAAATATACCTTGGGGCAATGGTTAACTTTGAAGACTATCCAGAACTCCCAGATTGGGTTAAGGAAACCCTTGAAAGGTGGGTGGATAGGGAATTTTAAGTAAGTGTAGCTTTATCTTAAATCTTAGATACAGATTTTCTCTCTTTAAAGCTTTCAAAAACTTCATGAGCTTAAAAACTCGTTCTCATTTTTAAAAGAGTTATTCAGTTAAGCTTTTTAACTATCTGAACCAACAAAGGTTTAATTTTTGGAATATCCTCTTTCACAGTTAACCAAACTTCTTCAAAATCCACAGAAAAATAACTGTGGATTATCTTATCTCACATGCCAGCCATCTCTTTCCAGGGTATTTCGGGATGTCTATTTCTTACCTCATCTGGCACCTTTTTTGTCGCCTCTCCAATGACCTCCAAACACCTTATTACAGCATCACAAGTTTTAATGTCCTTTAAAAACTCATCAAGTGATAGTTCAAGTAGATATTTTTCCGCTCTCTCCATAAATTGTATAATATCATTTAAATAAATTTTATAATTTCTTTTCATACCTCTATAATCTCTCTTAAAATCCCTTCCTTTAACTCCTTCCTTAAATCTTTTTTAGGTATCACATCTGCTTTTATGCCAATTAAATTGGTAAGATAATTCTCAAGGGAAATTATGTGGAGTAAACTTACAGTTTTTTTAAATTCTACCAATATATCAATATCACTTCCTCTTCTCTCTTCACCCCTCACATAGGAACCAAAAAGGGATAGACTTTTAACCTCAAACCTTTCCTCAATTTCCCCTTTCTTGTTTCTTATTTTAACTTTTATTGCTTCCAGCGTAATTTTTTTACCCATGTTAATGCCAATCAACAAATTATCTGCACTTTTATATTAAACAATATGAAAAGCAAAATCAAATTTTTATTGAGAAAAATCACATGCCAGGCAAATTTTAAGGGGCAGACTTTGACAGAATTTCCCAGGAACTATTTTTTCAACATATCTTTTAATTCTTCAACTGAAATATTGACATCGTTTAAAATTGCCTTTAAAAGCTTAGGGTGTAAGATTTTTCCGGCATGAAAGGGAACTGTTACCCTTATTCCCACCTTATTTTTGTATATCTTATGGCTGCCACTCTGCCTTGCAAGATAAAAACCCTTATTTTCCAAAACTCTAATTATCTCTTTGGCGGTTATTCTCGGTAACTTCTCAGTCATACACTTATTTCTATTGAGGTAAGGTTAATCACTTCAGGTGAGGGAATATCTTCTTTTTCCTCTAACCTATCAATTATGTGTTGTTTTACAGCATCTTTAATATTTTCTATAACCTCTTCATAACTACTTCCCTGGGTATAACATCCCTTAAGTTCAGGACAAAAGGCAAAATAACCATTTTCATCCTTCTCAATAACTACCGAAACTCTGTATTTTGCCATCTTTTATCCTCCACCATCTATTTTAAAGCCCATAAACAAAATTGGCAACAACTTTTAAGCGTTAGTCTTTGATAAAAATTTCCTAAAAACTATTTTTCCCAAGTATTCCGCTTTCAAAAAGTATTTCAAGGTATGAAATTTGAATTCCCCTTTTTGAAAGGGAGTGAAGTGCCCTTGTTTTAAAAAGTTCTGCCTCTGCATCCAACACAAAATTTATGGGGGTTTTACCAAATTTATATTTTAATTTTTCAACCCTTAAAGTCTCCTTTGCCTGTTTTACTGATTCCCTCAAAGCTTTTTCTTTACTGATATTACTTCTAAATTTTGAAATCGCCTTTTTTATCCTGCTTATAATTTCATTTTTCTTATCGTAAATTAAATCGTTAATCTCACTTTTCTTGGCACTTAAATTAAAAAACTTATTCTTTCTATAACCACCGTCATAAATTGGAAAATTTACGTGAAATCCTGCATACCAATCACTCTGCGTGTGTCCACTTCCCCCTTCACCAAGATTTGGATTGTTCATAACCTCACTCATTATGTCCTTAAAGGAAATGGGATTTACAAGCAATGTAGATTTAAAGCCAGAAAAAAGTGAAATCTTCGGATATTTTGACCTTTTAATTGATTTCATACCCTTTTCAAGGGATTTAATATTAAAATTTAGTGCAAGTAAATCTTTTCTCTTCTTTAATCCCTCATCTATAAATTTTTTTGCCGAGACATTCTTAATATTTTCAAAATCTTTCACATTTCCCAACAATTCAATACTTCCATTATATCCCATATAATAGGCAAGTTCACTTAAATCAGCTTCCCTCTGATCTTTTAATGTATCAAGATTTGACTGTTCCTTTGCTATAGCGGTTTCAACCTTAAGTAAATCAACCTCAATTGCCTTTCCATACTTTATCAAATTTTTAACATCCCTTTTAAGTTCATTTAAACTTTTTAAAATAGATTTCTCAGCTTCAATTAAGTCGTTATAGGTCAATATTTTTAAATAAAGGGAGGATATTTTAAAGATAATAAACTCCTCTTTTCTCCCTTTAATAAGTTCCTCAGCTTTAATCTTTTCCCTCAGTGAATCTATTCTATAATCAATTGTTTTAAAGTCATAAAGTAGATAATTAGCATCCACTGAGCAGTTAAAAAATATGTTGTCATATTTTAGATATGGGGGCTCATACGCACCAATGGGCTTATTCATTCTGGACGCCGTTCCATTACCATCCACATTTACGTGTAAATTTTTGTTACTTTTCTCAACTCCAATTTCATATTCTATTCCTTTAATCTTAGAGTCCTCAGCTTTAAGTATTGGAGAATTTTTAAGGCCAAAGGAAATAGCCTCTTTCAATGAAAATTTTTTAACATTACTCTGGGAGAGTAAAGCCCCTCCCAGAATGAAAACCATTGAAAAATATATAAGAAATCTCTTCATTTTTATTCTCCTTCACCTTCTTCCAGTAAAATTTTCTCAGGGAGTCCATGGTGTTTTTTATTTTTATAAATTATATTGTAAACAACCGGAATAACAATCAATGAAAATAGCGTTGAAGCCAAAAGCCCAAATATCATACTCCATGCCATTCCACCAAAAACTGTATCATTTGTAATTGGAAGAGCACCAAGCATAGCAGCACCTGATGTTAAAAGAATTGGCCTCAACCTCACGGCACAACTATTTATTAAAGATTCATATAGAGACTTACCCCTAATTAATCCCAAATGAATAAAGTCAACTATAATAATTGCGTTTCTGGTGACAATTCCAGAAAGCGCTATAACCCCAATAATCGCAGGAGCGGTTAAAAAATATGGATTGTAAATACCATTTACATGTCTCATTCCAAATTGATTTAAAAGCCAGAAACCAGGTAAAACACCTATGAGCATAAGTGGAATTGAAATCATTATAACAAGTGGTATTAAAAAAGAACCAGTTTGGTAAAGTAACAATATGTAAATGCACATTTCAGCAATTAAAAAGGCCTTTCCAAGATCGCGAAATGTATCTTTTGTTACGTGAAACTCACCTTCATCTGAAAAACTAACATCATAGCCCTTTGGCAAACTCCAATGAATACCTGCTCCCATATGGAAGATATTTCTCTTTGACGCCGGCCTTTCATGCTTTACTGCAGCAACGTCAACATATCCCATTTTATATTTGCCCTCAGGTTTTACCCTATCAGCTTCTATATCTATGCAGGTTTCAACCGGCGGTCTACCAACCACATCACTATAAATGTAAACAACTCTTCTCATCTGCCTGTGATATATTGTCTTATCAATTTTTTCCTTTTCCCAGTGCCCAAGCTCTGAAAGTGGAATTAAATCCCCTCTTTTATTCTTTACAAAAATATTGGATAAATCCCTTAAATAGGATCTAACACTTCTATTAAACCAGAATACAATATTTACGGGCACAAGTTCATGGGGCATTTCAACTGTTGTTATTGGTACACCCTTTACTGAATAATTTAGAGTGTTACTTATATCAGCTTCACTTA
>JALULU010000327.1 GCA_027040585.1 Acidobacteriota bacterium
AAGTCATTTCTAACTACATTCCAGAGGTAATATAGAATGAAAGCACTGATACTTGAAAAACAGGACAAAATTGAAAATAATCCCCTAATTTTAAAAGAGGTGCCTGACCCTGTCCCTGAAGATAATCAAATTAAAGTGAAGGTAAAATACTGTGGAATTTGTAGGACTGACATTCACACAATTGAGGGAGATATTCCTCTAAAAAAATCTCCCATAATAGTTGGGCATGAAATAACCGGTGAAGTGGTTGAGATGGGAAAAAAAGTGAAAAATTTTAAAAAAGGAGATCCGGTTGGGGTTTCATGGTTTAATGGAAGTTGTGGGAAGTGTAAATACTGCAAAAAAGGAAAGCAAAATTACTGTCCAGATATAAAACTTACAGGATGGAATGTAAATGGTGGTTATGCAGAATATGTGCTTGTGGATGAAAGTGCAGCATTTAACTTAAACAATATACAGCTTGATTTAAAAAAGATAGCTCCCCTTCTCTGCCCTGGAATTGCAGGATATTGCACTTATAAACTTGCAGAAATTGGAACAAATGAAAAAATTGGGTTAATAGGCTTTGGTCCAACAGCTTACTACGTTTTAAAAGTTGCAAAATATTTTAACAATGAAGTCTACGTAAGTAGCAGGTCTAAATACCATAGAGAAGAAGCACTAAAAAATGGAGCTGATTACGCAGAAAATATATATGAATCAAAGCCCCCTATAAAATTTGACAAAGCTATTATTTTTCCAACAGCAGGTGAACTTGTGGAACTGGTTTTAAAAAATACAGAATCTGACGCTACATTGGTTTTATCTGGTGTTACTATGAGCGAAATTAAAATCAAAAACTATTACAAAAATCTCTGGGGAAGAACTATTAAAACACTTTATCAGGTTGATAAAAAATATGGAGATGAATTTTTAAAACTTGCTAACAAAATAGATTTTGACATAAACATTGAATTATTTACCATGGAAAATGCAATGGAGGGACTTAAAAAATTAAAAAGTGGCAAGTTAAAGGGGATGAATGGTGTAATTGAAATAAAATAAAAAAATTTATATAATCTATTTCAAAATTTATTGATAGGAGGAAGATAAAATGAAAATAACGTTTTATGGACATGCTGCATTTTTAGTTGAAGGAAGTAAAAAAATTCTCATAGACCCTTTTATAAGTCAAAATCCAATCTCAAGTACTAAAGTCTCAGAAATTCCCAGAGTGGATTATATTTTAGTAACACATGATCATGCAGATCATCTTGGAGATGCTTATGAAATTGCAAAAAGGGATAACGCACTTATTGTTTCCATTCATGAGATTGCGGTAGCAGCTGCCGAAAAGGGACTCAGGGCCGAAGGTATGAATATTGGTGGGAAAATGGTACTTGAAAATGGAATAGAAGTGTTCATGACAAAAAGCGTCCACTCATCTTCAATTGGCGGTGAATGTGGGTTTATACTGACAATGGATGGTAAAAATATTTACCACAGCGGCGATACAGGTCTTACATACGATATGAAAATAATAAGAGAATTATTTGACAA
>JALULU010000328.1 GCA_027040585.1 Acidobacteriota bacterium
AGCCAGGATCAAACTCTCCAGTTTAAATCCTAAGCTTATACGCTTGGCTTATTCAAAGAAACGCCATCCTGGATTTCAAATATCATTACCCACTGGTAATTTTACACCTCATTTTAGAGGCGAAAACTATTTTACTCTTCTTTTATATTTTGTCAACAATTTTTTATTTTTTTTTCAACCTTTTTTTCTGACATTTGTCAGAAAAGGTTCCCCTTAAAAACTTCTTTTCAAATTTCAACCAGCCATAGGCTGACAATTGGCAATTATACAAATCAAAAATTTATATGCAAGTATTTTTTTAACTTTTTTTTAACAAAACCCTTCTACCGTTTATAACATATTGATTATTAAGAACTATATTTATTGCTTCACTGTAAATTTTATGTTCTTCCCTAAGTATCCTATCTGCTAATTTTTCAGGGGTATCATCATCAAAAACCTTGACCACTGCCTGTTTTACTATTGGACCACTGTCAACTCCTTCATCTACAAAGTGAACTGTACACCCACTATACTTAACCCCATATTCAAGTGCCTGCTCTTGTGCCTCAAGACCCGGAAAAGATGGTAAAAGGGAAGGATGAATATTCAAAATCCTCCATTTAAACCTCTTCACAAAATCTCTACTTAAAACCCTCATAAAACCAGCAAGACAAATTAAATCAGCTTTTTTGCATTCTACTATCTCAATAACCTTTTTTTCTCCTTCTAACTTATTTTTAAAAGAAACAAAATAAGAAGGCAATCCAAGCTCTTTCGCCTTAAGTAGCCCCTTCGCACTTTTTTTATCACTAATAACTGCACAAATTTCCGCATCAAGTTCCCCTTTTCTTATATTTTCATAAATCGCAAGGAAATTACTACCTCTACCAGAAAGCAATATGGCAATTTTTTTAGTCATATATCTTCACCTCTCCATTTCCCTTAACAATCTTTCCAATATTATAAACCTTCATATCCTTAACATTGTCAATGAAGAAATCCACATCAGAAGGTGATAATATAACAACCATACCAATCCCCATATTAAATACCCTAAACATTTCCATTTCATCTACATTTCCTCTCTTTTGCAAAAAGTCAAAAACAGGTAAAACATCCCAACTACCTTTTTTAATTATACAGGAAAGTCCATCCGGCAATACCCTTGGAATATTCTCAAGTAGGCCACCTCCAGTTATATGGGCAAGCCCTTTCACTTTTCCATTTTCAACAAAGGATTTCAAGACATTTAAATAACTCACATGTACTTTTAAAAGTTCTTCACCCACTGTAGTAGCAAATTCTTCCACATAACTATCTACTTTTAATTTTAAATGTTCAAACAATATTTTTCTGGCAAGAGAATATCCGTTGGTATGCAACCCTGAAGAAGGCAACCCCAAGACAATATCTCCTTCTTTTATACCTCTTCCATTTATCACCTTATCTTTATCTAATATACCAACTATAACACCTGCTAAATCATATTCGTTATCGCTATAAAAATCTGGCATTTCGGCAGTTTCCCCACCTATTAAAGCAACTTCATTTTCAGA
>JALULU010000329.1 GCA_027040585.1 Acidobacteriota bacterium
AAAATCAATAAATTCCATCATATATTGAACTAAGCTCACACCATTTTTAAAATTTTTTGGATATACAAAACCGCCTGTAATTTTTCCATCCATTTCTTTTAAATTCAACTTTTCCCTTAGTATGAGTTCACAGTCTGAATCTATAAACATTAAATAATTATATTTCGATTTATTTATACCAATATTCCTTGCAACGGGAGCAGATGTTTTTTCTTTTAATTTTACAATCTTTACTTCTAAAAATTTTTTTTGGACCAATTCTACTGTTTTATCATCTGAACTATCTATTATGATTATTTCATATGGTGGCAAAAAAGATCTATTTAAATATATGGATTTTAACAAATCCAAAATTGTCTTTTCTGAATTATAACTTGGGATTATTATTGAAAGCATAATATACTTTTAAAAAATTTTTTTTTAGTGTATATTTTAACATTAAATTTTGGAGGGAAAACTGAAATGATTAGAAAATGTTCATTGTTATTGATCTTTTTATTCCTTTCTGCACCTTTGATTTTTTCTCAAAAGATTGTAAATCCTATAAAAAATGAGGTTAAGAATCTTAAGGAAACAAAAGGTGTACCACAGTTTTCAATAAGCGAAAAAGAATATGATTTCGGATTTGTAAAGCCTTTTGCTACTTTGAAACATAATTTTAAAATTAAAAATGTTGGTAATAGTACTCTTGTTATTGAACGCGTCAAAAGTACGTGAGGGTGTACAGCTACTCTTCTCGGTGAGAAGACATTAGCCCCTGGAAAAACTGCCACTTTGGAGACAACACTTCACGCAAGAAGTGTAGGTGGAAAAATTGTAAAAAAGATTGTTATATTTACAAATGACCCTGCAAATAAGACGGTTCCTATTTATTTAAAAGCCTTTGTAAAAAAAGACTATGACCTTTTTCCACCCATGCTTTCATTTAGGAGTGCACCAAAGGATAAACCATCAACAAATAAAATAAGGGTTGTACCCCATAATGACAATTTTAAAATTTTAGGGGTTTCCACTGATGTTGATTGGCTTGAATGTAAAGTTGAAAAAAGAGCTTCCAAGGAAAATGGTAAAAATGGTTATGAGTATTTGCTCACATTTACATTACACCCAGAGAAGGTAAAAGGAAGTTTAATTTCACTTCATGCAAAGGCAGTATTAAAAACCAATAGTAAATGGCTTGCCAATTATGATATACCTGTTCACGTATTTTTTAGAAAGGATTTCAGATTTATCCCATTTAGAACTCATTTTAACCTTTCAAATAAAAAGGATATAAGAAGAAATGTGGACATTATAAGCACAAAGGCAGAGAAATTTACAATTGAAAAGGTTAAACTCCTTGACCCTACAATTATGACCGCTTTAATTGAATATAACAATAGTGTTGGGAATAGAATTACACTTAAACTAAAACCAGCTGCTTTTAAGAGGAAATTTTTTAGAAATACTGTATATGTGTATGTCAAGGGTAAAAAAACTCCACTTATGTATGATGTATGGGGAAGTAAAAGAAGTATACATTATTATCACAAAATGCCAATTAAATTAAAAAGGTTAAAAAAGGATGAAAAAAAGTAATTTTTTCATAGTTTTTATAATTTTACTGGGGACTTTTATTCTTGCAAAGTCCCCTTCAATTTTTGTTGATAAAACAATTATAAAATTGGGCTATTTGAAGCCTCATTCAAAAACTCCATTTAAATTTACCATTTATAATTCTGGTGAAGCTCCACTTGTAATAAAAAGTATTCTTCATACATGTGGATGTACAAAATTAAAATATGATAGTAAAGTTATTCCTCCCGACGGTAAAATGGTTGTTCATGGGATACTTAGAACGTATGGTGCCAGAGGTCCTATAATAAAATATATTTATGTCTATTCGAATTCTCCGGGCAAAGAAAAGGTTGAAGTAAGGCTTATGGCTTATGTTAGAGCTGAGGTTGAGGCAACACCGGAAAATATAAGAATTGAATACCCTATGAGTGGTAAATTTAAAGAAAATATTCTAATAAATTACTATGGGAAAGGTGAATTTAAAATAAGTAAAGTTTTAGAGGATAAAAAACTTTTTAAACTTTTGTTAGTAAGGAGAACTGATACAGCTTACAATCTTTATTTAACACTTTTAAATAATAAAATTAATGGTGATTTATCTGATTTTATTTCTGTTTATTCAAATAGCAAGGAAGTTCCCATTTTAAAGATTCCAGTTTACATAGCAAAAAAGAAATATTTTACAATTTTTCCCGATTATCTAAAACTTGGTATTATTAGAAGTGATAAACCCATAATAAGAAGAATTGCTTTAAGGGTAAAGAATACAAATAGAAATTTAATTTTAAAAAGTATTAAAAGGAAAGATTGGTTTAACTATAAAATTTTGAAAAACAACTCAAAGATGGTAATTGTAAACATAAAAATTTATCCGGAAAAGTTTAAAAAGCTTCAGGATAGTATTAATTTTTACACGAATTTGGGTAAAGATTCTCTAAATGTATCTCTAACATATTTTAAATATGGTAAAGAAAAGAAAAGCGAAGAAAATCGTTAAAAAGGAAGTTGCAGATAAAAGTAAGGAGTGGGGAATTATTCCCCTCCTTTTTATTTTTGGAAGTACTATAATTTTTTACTCCTCAGCACTTTTATGTGGATTTGTCTTCGACGATTTTTCACTTGTGAAAGACAACCCATATCTGACAGGGAAAAAATCACTAATTGATTTAATTATCCATTTTTTTTCAGTTTATAGGCCCATAAGGACATTGAGCTACTATTTGGATTCACTAATTGGGGGAATGGATCCATTTTACTACCATTTATTTAATATCTTTTACCATCTCATCGCTATTTTCCTTGTGTATTTATTGGTATTGAGGCTATTTAAAAATAAAAGCTTTGCAATTTTAACCTCTGCTGTTTTTGCTTTGCATCCTGTTCATGTTGATGCTGTTACATATATTTCAGGTAGAAGAGATATTTTATCGGGGATTTTTATTTTGCTATCCCTCTATTTTTTTGTGAGATTTAAAGAGGAAGGAAAAAAGAGTTTTTTAATTTTTGTATTTATCTCAACTTTTTTAGGCGTCTTCACAAAAGAGATGGCATTTTCAATACCTTTCTTGATATTTTTGGTTGATTATATCTTTTATACATATAAAAAGGACGAAATATTTAAGTCATTTTTTAAAACTTTTAAAAATGGACTTATTTACTATTCACTTTTTTTTATAGGTGGAATTTTTTATCTTTATAAAATTATCTTTTTAGGTAATGTAAGTGGAAGGACCCACTATTGGGGTGGAAGTTTTTTAAAAAATTTACTCACAGTTTCAAAGGTCTTTATCTACTACATCTATCTTTTTATCTTTCCCTTTAATTTAAGAGGTGATTACTACTACTACACCTTTCCTGTTTCCTTTACCTTAAAGGATCTTTTGGGATGGCTTTCATTTTTTTTAATGACTTTTTTAATTTTTCTTGGATTTTTTCTATTAAAGAAGAGAAAAAAGGAACTCTCTTTTATAATTTTCTTTTTCTTTTTATCACTTATTCCTGTATCACAAATAATTCCACACCATGAACTTATGGCAGAACATTATCTCTACATCCCACTTCTTTCATTTTCCCTTTTAATTTCATATTTTTACTTAAGAGTAAATAAAAAATGGCTTTTATATCCCCTTATAATTCTTTTTTTAATTTATGGAATTAAAATATACTTCTATTCACAAAATTACAGGGATGAAGTTACCTTTTTAAATTACAATTATAAAAAATCACCACAGAATGTGAGAATTAATATGGCACTTGGCAATCACTATTATTTAAGCAAAGATTATGACAGTGCTAAATTTTACTATGAAAGAGTATTAAAATTGGGACCAATTGAAGATAAGGAAGGGGTTGAAGTATATTTTAAAGGACGTGGTAAATATAGGTTAAGAGCCAATAAGGATTTTGGATACTTTGTCCTTGCAGCGAGGAGGCTTTCAGATATTTATTCTAAAAAGAGGAAATATGACAGAGCAATAGATATTTTAAAATCTGTCCTTAGATACCACCTTATAGATGATACTTTGTACAATGAAATAGGAAATAATTATGCTTCAAAGGGAGATTTAAAAAAAGCAATTTATTATTTTAAAAAATCGGTTGAGGAAAATTCCAAAAATTTCTGGAGCTTAAACAATCTTGGGGTATCCTATGCAAAACTTAAAAGTTTTGATGAGGCAATAAAGTGGTTTAAAAAAGCACTTCTTGTTAATAGCAGAGATGCATATACCAACTACAACGTTGGTTTAATACTAATTTTAGAAAAAAGATATGAAAGTGGTGTAAAGTATCTTGAAAAATCTATTAAACTTAAGGGCCTTTCTCCTTCTGATAGAAAAAACGCAATAAGACTGATAAAAAAATATAAAAAAATAGATAAAAAGTAAAGAAGGTGTTGACAAAGTGGTATTTGAAAATATAATAATGGTTGATGAGTTTATTAATGTCAGTAAAAAATAAAAAAAGTAGTAAATTTTGCAACTTTTTAAATGTGAAAAAATCTTTAGTATGTCTCTATTTATAGAGAATTATTTGGAATATTATTAACATAAACTTTTAGATGGAGGTATTTTTATGAAAACACTTAGAGCAATCTTGATTCTCTCCATCATCTCACTTTTTATGTTCTGGGCTTTTGCAACAGTTGAGGTCCAGACAACTACACCTCTGGTAGATCCAGATGGGACAAGTGAGATTGTTGGATCGCTCAGATTTATCTTATCATCTCCAGATTTTGGAGATCCAAACAGTACAAGTACTGATTACTATGTTTTAATCCGTGTCCAGATGACTGGAAATGCTAAGGTTAAAACAATTGGACATTGGGGACCAGCTGATGTTACACCAACATCCCCAATTTATCTCGCACTTGAAAATGATCAGAACATGCAAAATGTTACTCAGGATCCAACAGCAGTAAGGATAGTGAGAATTGATCCAAATGGTGCATTTTTTGATATCCTTTTTACAAAGAACTTACACGTATGCGGTACTAATACCAGTGTTGTTAACCCATGTCTTGATTCAAACCACAGAATTAGGTTTACTCTTGGCTTGCCAGAATGTGCTGCTCCTACTGATGATATAAATAGTTTTGCTTCTGCTACTTCTACATATACTCCACCTGCAGATCCAGCAAGTCCAACAGATTTGCCAGATTGTGGTGGAACAGTTGGGCAGCAGGACACAAGAATCTGTGTGGATTTTTCTGGTACTGCTGGTGACGGTGAGTTCTTAGGTGGTTTCTGGAGTGTAGGTTTAGTTAACTACCATTCAGATGCAAATGCTGACCTTGGTTCAAGCTACAACACAAACTATCAGCCTGCAAACCCAGCTCTTGCTCAGGAAGGTGGCCCAAGTACAACATGTTCCATAATACCTAATTGGCCTGGAAAAGGTGATTGTGGTTCCTTTGGTGTTGATAATAAAGCACCAACTGCAAAGTACTGCGATTGTCAGCCTGGTGGGCAGGGACAGAGCTCCTATGATCCATGTGACAGCGGACCAGTTTGGGGAGAAATTGACTTTGGCACAGGCCATATCTTTACAGTCCAGGAAAGCTGTCAGAAGGGATATTTATATGAGGATAATGGCATTTTAGAGGTTACATTAAACGATAACGGTGTAACTGATACATATCTTGGTAATGATGGTAAAGCATGGTTAGATGGTGGTGGGCTTGCAAGTCCACAGGCACTTAATGTTACATATCCAGATGATCATACAATGGATATAACAATTTCAGGAACAGATAATAATAGAACATCACCATACTGTGTGGCAATTGACCTTGGGTCAATCTACTTTGATTGCTGTGGTGTAAGAAACTCTTCAGATGATGTTGCTGTAACAGTTAATGTTGACTATACTCCACCTAACTTTGTATGTGGTGGAAAGCCAGCACCTATTACAAATTGGCAGGTGGCAACAATTATTGGTTGTAACAAACCAACACAGCCAACAACTTACTATCTATATCTCTACTATCCATACTTACCACCTGTAAAGGATCCAAATCTTACATGGTGGTGTGGACTTGCTGTTACAAACTATGCAAATGAGCCAACTGATGGTGGAGTACTCTTACTCTATGAGGCTGATGGGGATGCATTTCAGGCTGATGTGCCTGCACTTCCTGGACATGGAATGTGGGTAACATTACTTGATCAGCTAACCTTAACACCGATGGGTTCAGACACAACAGGTGGCGACGAGCCAATGAGTGGGATCCTAATTATGCAGGTAACCGATCCTCCATATACACTTTTGAATGGTAGCACAATTGACGATGGTTCAATTGCAGGTATTGACTCCTTTGTACTTATGGGAGACAACACTCAGGCTTATGGATATACTGCAAGACATTTTAACTCAACAACATATTACAGCGGAATATCAGGTCCAATCTGGTTTAAAAAGGCTCACAAGTAGAAATTATTAATTACGACGGCTGGAAAGGGGAT
>JALULU010000330.1 GCA_027040585.1 Acidobacteriota bacterium
CCGATATATCAACTAAATACACCGATGATATTAAAAAGCGAAAGTGCGGTTGTATCTGTAAGTGCTATAGCTTTGCTATAAAAATTTAAAAGGCTTTTTTATATGAACTGTAAAAATCTATTACTATCACCTGACCCCTTAAAAAAGATATTTATTGGAGTTTTTTTAAGCATAACGATGGTTTGTGCTAATACTCTTGTAGTTGATAATGATCCGGATTGTTTTTTTATGTTTTGTTATAGTTGTGAAGGTACTAGTAGCTATTATTCCGATATCCAATCTGCCGTAAATGCTACAAATAATGGTGATACTATCAAAATATGCAAAGGGGATTATAACGAAAGTATTACACTTTCAAAAGCAAACATTACTTTTAAAGCTGGAGCTAATGTAGACTCTCCAGATGATGTAAATTGGAGTAATTCAAGCGGTGTCTCTCTTGAAATTAATACAACAGGTACAATTATAAAAAATATATCTTTTAAAACAGTTTCAGGTCTTGGAATTGATAACAAAGGTTATGATGTCAATGTTTCCAATGTTTGCTTTTTTGCTGATAGTGGAATAGAAGCCAATTCAACAATATCACAATCTTGGAATGGAAATTATTGGAGTAAAAATAGCCCATTTCAATCTCCTTATAGCATAAACAATATTATAGATAATAATCCTTTATTGAGCTGTGGCGGTATTTCAACTGCAAATTTAATTATTGACTACCATATGGATGAATGTAGCTGGGATAAAGACAATAATACTTATGAGATAAAAAATTATGGATCATTGGGCGATGACTACAATGCTAGTGCTGTAAATAGTGCTGATACTATCGACGATGGAAAGATTTATAGAGGCGGGGATGCAATAGGTTCTAAACATTTTGTTCCAAAAAATGAAATAAGTCTTGGTGATAAATATACGATAAATACTTGGATAAAATTTCCACTTAGTAGTGAGAGTCATGAAACTTATTGCTTCGATTGGTTGGGCAACAGTGTTCAGTGCTCTAGTTTTTTTGCAAAAACAAAAGCACAATATTACAATATTGCAGATAGAGAAGGCAGTACAAGTAGTTTTATCTTTTTTGATAGATATCAAACTAAATCTTGGGGAACTTGGAGTGACTGGAAATGGGTTTGGGCAGTAGATGATAAAAACGGAAACCCTCATTATTCTTCTGAATTTAATATGCCTACTGATGGATGGCATATGGTTACTTTTGTCGTAAAAGATGATAAAACAAAACTCTATATTGATAAAGTTTATAATAGCGATATTGATTATGCATTGAAAAATATCAAGTTAAATAGAATTTTTGCATCTGATTTTCATAATAATACTGGAGGTCAAACAATTGGTGCAGATGTCGATGAATTTAAGATATTTGATAAAGCATTAAGTAGTAGCGGCATACAAAGCATCTATGATAATGAAAATAGTGGGAAAAATTATGATGGTTCAGATAGGGATGCTCCGCAGTGTGGAGGAACACAACCACCAACAATAAGAAATTATCAATTTGATGCACGAGATACT
>JALULU010000331.1 GCA_027040585.1 Acidobacteriota bacterium
AAGAAACTATCTAACTCTTTTGGTGTCATTAAATTGTTTACGGCTTCTAAAAGTTCTTCACTCTCTTCTACAGAGACTTCTTTCTCATCACCAAACATTATTTTGTATGCTGAAATCACACAATTTTTACAGATGTATACACCATTCCCAGCAATTAGTGGGTTTTCTTCACTCTCGCTTGCATCACAAAAACTACAGTGTCTATGAATCATAAATATTTCCTTTGTTTAGTCATTTTTCTTTCTTTCATATGGGATTCCACGTTTGGTTTTTAAAACAAAATTGCAAAGTTCATGAACATGATAGTTTTGGGTGTTTTCAATTAAGTCGTTTGCTACATCTTTTAAAGGTTGCCCTGATTCGAAAAGGTCTTTATATGCAGATTTTATTTCATCTATCTCATCTCTTTTTAGATTTCTTCTTAATCCTGTAAGGTTTAATCCTCTAAGAGAAGCACGATTTCCTTCAGCCATACAAAAGGGAGGGACATCTTGAGCAAGCGCAGAAGCACCAGCTATCATTGCATAATCTCCGATGTGAACAAATTGGTGAATAGGAGTCATACCGCCAATAACTGCATAATCTCCCATCTCAACATGCCCAGCTAATGTTGCGGCATTTGCTAAAATACAGTGGTTTCCAATAATCACATCATGTCCAATATGAACATAACCCATAAATAAGTTATGTGAACCTATGATAGTTTTACCACCACCACCTTTTGTACCTGGGTTAAAAAGGGTAAATTCTCTTATCTTATTATTGTCTCCAATTATTAGTTCTACATCTTCACCGGAAAATTTAAGATCTTGAGGAACTGAGCCGATAACAGCATGTGAAAATATATGATTGTTTTTACCGATTGTAGTTTTCCCATAAATTGATGTGTTTTGATCAATAATAGTTCCATCACCAATAGTAGTTTGTGACGAAATCAGACAGTATGGACCTATATCAACATCTTTACCAATAACTGCGCCATCTTCTATGATAGCTAGTGGAGAAATTTTACTCAATTTATTTATCTACAATCATAGCTTTTAATTCAGCCTCTGATACCAGCTTGTCATCAACATAAGCTTCACCTTTGAGCACCCAAATTGAGCCTTTTTGTTTTATAACACGTATACGGTATTCTAATCTATCTCCAGGTTTTACAGGAGCTCGGAATTTTGCTTTGTCAATACTCATAAAATAAACTACTTTATTTGCAGCTTCGGCTTCAGTCATGTCATCCATGCTTTTAAATGCTAAAATACCACCAGCTTGAGCCATCCCTTCTAAAATCATCACACCAGGATAGATTGGGTGATCAGGAAAATGACCTTGGAAAATATTTTCACTAATACTTACATTTTTGTAGCCAATTAAAGTTTCATTTTTAACAATATCTGTAATTCTATCAACAAGTAAAAAAGGGTATCGATGAGGTATAATTTTTTGAATTTCTGTGACATCCATAATCATAAACATAAAGCCTTATAAATAATTTTGGCTATTTTACCTTAATTTTTATTATAAAATGATTAGT
>JALULU010000332.1 GCA_027040585.1 Acidobacteriota bacterium
GATTATAACCTTTTACATCCACAATCTCCACATAATCTCCAAGTTTTACACCCCCAATCGCTGTAAAATCCCTTCCACAACAGTGCATTAAAAAAATATTTTTTTTATAACTAACAATGTCCCTTATCTTACCAATTTTCCCTACAAAATTCCTCAATTCCATATTATTAGGACGCCCTTTAATTAGATCGAAAAATGGTCTTGAAAGGATTTCAAAAATGATAAATGCTATTACAAATAGAGCAATTTTTAAAATTAAAGATAAACTGAAATAAAAAGATAATCCAAGAAACAAAAACCCGCCAAAGAGAGCAAATATTGGCCTAAATTTTATAAAAATCGATACTATTAAACAAAAAATTGAGATTCCAATAAATATATAAGTTAAAGACATACCCATCCCTCCTATTTAAGAAATAACATCTACTCCTGAAGGAATTTTCAGCTTAAAAACGCTATTTTTTAACTTAGTATTGACCTTTATATTTTTAAAATCTATGGTTGTGTAATCACCATCATCTTCAGTTATAACCTGCCTTAAAACTATGCCACTTTTTGAATCAACCCATAAATTGATTTTCTTAAAATAAGATTTTAACTTTTCCTTTTTTGGCGTAAGAGACAAAACACCACAAATGTGCTTACCCAATTTCTTTTCACCAACAAACTTTATAAAAAAATTTTTCTCAAGCCCATTTAAACTTGTTCCCACTCCAAAAGTCAAATACCTGCTTTTGCTTTTATTAAAACTTTTTTTTATAACCTGTGCTCTTTTGGGATAGTAAATTACTGCCATACCACCCTTTACAAGCATAAATATTTTTCCCGGTTTATTAATTATTCTTTTTAAAAACATCTCTTTCTTATACTTTTTCAGGAAAAGTTCTCCTTCTTGAGGCTCATCAAAATCTTCAATAATATTAATATATTTTCTTTGAATGAAATCAGCTTTAAAAGTTTTCAAATGGCGATTAAAATGGGAAAACTTCCTTAAATAAAAATTTTTACCTCGAACTGCATATAAAGTACTAAAAAGAAAGACAAATATTAGAAAAAATAGAAAAATTTTATTAATTTTTTTCATTCTTTTTCTCCGGTAAATTAGGCCTGTCTGTATGAACTTTTTCAATTGATACATTTTTTTTCATATTTGTTATGCCTCTATTTTCAAAGCATGATTTAGGGGTTAAAAAAATAAAAAGAAGAATTAAGATTACAAGAATATCGTATTGAATTGAACCCCTTTTATACTTCCACAAAAAGAGCTCACCTAACTTCTTAAAAATCCCTACCTCCTAAAAAGTAAAAAGTGATTGGTGTTCAAAGGAATAAATCGCCCCTTTATCCTTATCCTCTATTTGTCCATCTTTCATCTTTACTATTCTGTGAGCATAGGCAGCAGCATCACTGTTATGTGTTATCATAACAATAGTTTGATTATATTTAAGATTTAGATTCCTCAACATTTCAAGCACAATTTGAGAACTATGAGAATCAAGGCTTCCCGTTGGTTCATCAGCTAAGATAATTGATGGCTTCCCTATCACTGCCCTTGCTATTGCAACTCTTAACTGCTCACCACCCGAAATTTCGAGGGGCTTATGTTCAAGTTTTTCTCTCAGTCCAAGCATATTTATAACATCTTCTAAAAAACCTTCCCCATCTTCATCCTTTTTTATATGCTTTGCAAGTTCTAAATTCTGCCTTACAGAAATACCGGGAAAAAGATTATATCTCTGGAAAATAAAACCTATTTTTTCTCTCCTGAGATTTGTTCTATCTCTATCTTTTAATCTGGTAATATCATAACCATCAACATATATTTTACCAGAAGTTGGTGTTAAGAGCCCTCCAACCAAATGCAAAAGAGTGGTTTTCCCACAACCGGAAGGACCCATGATTGCAAGAAATTCCCCTTTTTTTACCTTTAAATTGATGCCTCTAAGTGCCGGTGTGTCAACTTTTCCTACTTTATAAATCTTCGTGACATTCTTAACTACAACAATATTTCCCACACTCAACTCCCTGGAATTTATATCCATATGTTTTTCTCCTTTTTAAAACCCAAAATAATAGTATAAACTTATATGTTAAAATCTTCAAGAATTAAAACCTCTTTAAACAATAATTATAAAAAAACTACTCAAATGTCAAAGCCTCAACAGGGTCCTGTCTGGCAGCCTTGATTGCCGGATAAAATGCTCCAAAAATCCCACTAAAAATAGCGAGCACTATTATTATAAAAATCCACTTAAGCTGAATATCTATAATTAATGATGGATGTATCTTATGCAAAAATTTAACAATCAAAAAAGTAGCCCCAATCCCTGTGCCAAGCCCAATGAAGGTTAGGGCAAACGCCTCCTTAAGTATCATAGAAATTATATAAAAATTCGATGCACCCAAAGATTTTAAAATCCCAATTTCTCTGGTTCTCTCAGAAATTGTGGTATACATAGTTAGTAAAATGACAAAAAAGGATATTATTACAGAAATTGATATCAATACTATTGTAAATTCCTCCAAACCGGGTAGAGATGAAGTCATTAGTTTGTAAATGTCTGCTGCTCTGGTAACGGTATACCCCTTAAATGGCGGAGTATTCTTTAAATAATTATAAACTTTTTCTATATCCTTTTTAGAATCGCATTTAATATAAAAAATTGATACTTTATTATGTGAATCAGTCAAGTCCTGAAGTGTTTTAAGTGGCACCATTATTCTTGCACCAATACCTGATCTAAAAATGCCAACTATTGTAAACTTATGGTTTAAAACCTTTATTTTATCCCCAAGTTTTATATGATGTGATTTCTGATAAATGTCGTCAACAATACATTCATAGGGATTTTTAAAAAGCCTTCCATTAATAATTACAAGCCCATTATCACTTACTTGATTAAAAGAATTAGGTTCTATACCAAAAATTAAAGAGAATGTTTTCTTGTTAAATTGATGTATCATTGGAGACACATATTTTATACCATTAACCGCTAAAAGCTTATCTTTAATCTTATATGGCATGGTTGCATTATTAAGTGCAAACAAAAGTGAGGAACCTGGAGGTTGAAAAAATAAATCTGCCCTTGTGTTTTTTGTTCTTTGTGCTGAGTCTTTAATTAATCCATTTGTAAGTCCTTCGAATAAAAGTACCATAATAACAGAAAGAGCCACAGCAAATATTGAGACAATTGTTCTTGTCGGTCTTTTTTTTATGTTAGCCCAGAATAAGCCCTTCAATTTTACTCTCCTAATTTAATATTTTTTTTGAATATTTTTCTGGAAGATTTAAGATAAAAGACTTGCTCGGCAACTTGTGATTTAGCAAAATCTTTTTAATAGAAATTTCTACTCTATATCCATCCATTTTTCTATCTAATGAAATATAAGTTGGAAAAGAAATTCCACCAAATTTTTTAAAATTATAGTAATTTATATCTTCCACTATTTTCCCATTATTATCAAATATCTTTTTTCTAACAACTTCCAGACTACTTCTCTCAAGAAAATACTCTCTTTGTGGAATCAGATTTCCATTTTTATCTCTTCCCACAACAGTTATTAAATAATATCTATGAAATTTTGTGTCATACTCCTCAACAAGTACATCCTTTAAACTTTCAGGATTAAATTTTAAAAAAAATGTTTCATAAATGTGAAGTGGTCTAATATTTTTTAAATTATATTTTAAATCCTTATCATTTTCTTTAATAACGCTATCAACTTTTATCTCTGTAGAAGATTTCCCAACATACAATGTTCTCTTTTTAGGATACCATATTTTAAAATTATTTCCCTTCTGTAAAATATCCACCACACAACTTTTTACAACCGGAGCAAAAATCTGTAATCTAAAATCCATTTTATTATCTGCAATTAGTAAACCTTTTACAGTTGGATATTTTTCCTTTAAACCTTTTTTCTCAGACAGAGCAATAAACCTGAATTTCCCTGTTTTAATTAAAATAGTTTTGACCTCTTCACTTTTAGTTTTTAAAATATCTAAAATTTTATCTCTTTTTAACTCAACTGCTTTTTTGTAATAGGCTGGTATTTTTAAGCTTTCTTTCTTAACAAAACAGCCCTCTAAAAAAAGGAGGACAAAAAGAGAAAACATTAAAAAGACTGTTATTTTTTTCAAAAAATATACCCCTTTAGTATCTCAAAATAATTATAGAAATTTATCAAATTAAAATATTGGTGTCAAGGAAGTAGTAAAAAAGGGGACAGACACTTTTTGCGCCTGCCCCCAAAAAGTTACTTTATCAGAGGAGCTATAACAAGGGAAACAACTGACATCAATTTGATTAAAATATTTAATGATGGACCCGCTGTATCTTTAAACGGATCTCCTACTGTATCACCAACAACTGCAGCTTTATGAGTTTCAGAGCCTTTTCCTCCAAAATTACCTGCCTCAATGTGTTTTTTAGCATTATCCCATGCACCACCGGCATTTGCCATAAAAATTGCAAGGACAACACCTGATGCAGTTACTCCAGCAAGAAGCCCTCCAAGCATATCCACATTAAAAAATCCTATAACCACTGGAACTATAATTGCCATAAGCCCCGGGATAACCATTTCCTTTATAGCAGCAGCAGCTGAGATATCAACACACCTGGCATAATCTGCTTCAGCTTTCCCCTCCATAAGACCTTTAATTTCCTTAAACTGCCTTCTAACCTCTTCAACCATCTTAAAAGCAGATCTTCCCACAGCCCTCATAGCCATTGAAGAAAATAAGAAAGGCAACATTGCCCCAACAAAGAGACCTGCCATTACATATGGATTTGAAAGGTCAAGGGTTTTTAATCCAACCTGTTGCCTGAAAGCACTAAAAAGTGCAAGAGCAGTTAAAGCAGCAGAACCAATTGCAAATCCCTTTCCAATGGCTGCAGTTGTATTTCCAACAGCATCAAGTTTATCTGTCTTCTTTCTAACATCTGCCTCAAGCCCTGCCATCTCAGCAATCCCACCAGCATTATCGGAAATAGGTCCATAGGCATCAACTGAAAGCTGAATTCCAGTTGTTGAAAGCATACCAAGTGCAGCAATTGCTATTCCATAAAGGCCTGCGAGTTTAAAACTTAAAATTACAGCAGCACCGATTAAAATCAATGGCCAGGCAGTGCTTTTCATACCAACAGCAAGCCCTGCAATTATATTAGTAGCTGCTCCAGTTTGTGAGTTACGTGCTATTTCAGTGGATGGACCTTTGCCTTCAGCTGTATAGTATTCAGTTATAAGACCTATAGCAACTCCAACAAAAAGACCAATAATTGTGGCAAAAAATATGTTATTTGCCTTATACGTAAATCCATCAACAGTAAATGGTTTAGGAATAAACTCTTTTATTAAAAAATAAGAGGCTATAACTGTTAAAATTGCAGCCACAAATGAACCTCTATTTAAGGCAGTCTGAGGATTGCCATCCTCTTTTGTAGACACAAAAAAGAACCCAATCAAAGAAGCAATTATACCAACACCTGCTATTGCAAGTGGTAAAATCACAGGATTTAATTTTAAATTGGCATTGGGAATGTATTTCATAAAAGTAACACCAAGCACCATTGCGCCCACAATTGAACCCACATAGGATTCATATAAGTCAGCACCCATTCCAGCAACATCACCAACATTATCACCAACATTATCCGCTATGACCGCAGGATTTCTTGGATCATCTTCAGGAATTCCCACTTCAACTTTACCAACAAGGTCGGCTCCCACATCAGCACCTTTTGTGTAAACACCACCACCAACTCTTGCAAATAGAGCGATTGAACTTGCACCCAAACTAAAACCACTTATTACAGTAACAATTCTTAACCAATCATTTTCAAAAACACTCATATGTGAATATAGTAAAAATAGCAAGCTTAGTCCAAGTACACCCAACCCAACAACATTCATCCCCATAACTGAACCACCAGCAAAAGCTACCTTTAAAGCCTTAACCAAACTTGTTCTTGCCTTACTTGTAGTTCTACAATTTGCCATTGTTGCCACATTCATACCAAAGTATCCAGCCAACGCCGAGCAAAAGGCTCCAACTAAAAATGAGAGGGCAATTAGTGGATGACTATCAGTTCTTCCATAGTTTGAAAAGAAAAGAAGAGCTGCAACCACTATAGCAAAGACAACAAGAACTTTATACTCTCTGAATAAAAAAGCCCTTGCTCCATCCTGAATATGTTGAGAAATTTTAGCCATCTTTTCAGTTCCCGGATCCTGTTTTTTCACCCAGGACGCCCTGAAAATCGCATACAAAATAGCCAAAATACCAGAAGCAATACAAAAGAAAATCCAGTAGTTCATCACTTTCCTCCATCTATGGTTAATTTGTTGTATTCACTCATAGCAAAACTTATCCCTTTGTGGAAGATAATTTTAAACGCTTCATAAACTTTTTGCAACACTTTACCTACTAAAATAAGTTCATCTTCTTCAAATGGAGAAAGAACAAAATTTGCCAGGTCTAAAATCTT
>JALULU010000333.1 GCA_027040585.1 Acidobacteriota bacterium
CCATTAGCACCTCCGAATAACAAAAAAGCCGCCTCAAGCTTAAAGCTAAAGACGGCTCAAAATAAAAAACCGCCTCAAGCAGTCCGTCCAAGCTATCCCTAAACTCGGACAAACCGCCTGAGGCGGCAAAGTTAAGCGGGATAGCTTTTAACTACCCCACCACCAGTTATTAAATAAAACTATCGAATGCTCAATTCCAAAATTTGCCATAACGCCTACCTTGTATCAAATAAAATGACAAAAGTCAAATGGTAAGTTATTATTAAAAATCATCTTTTTCCAATATATCCGTTATGTCTATGTAAGCTCTTTTTAATGCTGCTATAATCTCGTTGGAAATTTTTTCTTTAAATTCTGTTTCCATAATATTTAACGTTTCATCAAGGGAAAAATTTTTCCTGTAAGGTCTTTTACTTACTAAACCCACTAAAATTTCGGCAGCAGAAATAATACGAGATTCCAGTAATAGTTCTTCTTTTGAAATTCCATATGGGTAGCCGCTTCCGTCTAAGAGTTCATGATGTTGGAGGATGGGCTTTGATATAGGGTATAGTTCATTTATCGGGTAAACTATGGATGCTCCTATAACGGGATGATATTTTACCTTGGAATATTCGTCATACGTTAGCTTTTGCTTTTTAATCAAAACTCCCGATATTTCTTCCAGCATACCTATATCGTGTAGAAGAGCTGCATACTTAATATTTTCAACCTGGTCATTTTTCAGCTCCATATTTTCAGCAATAATAGTTGAAATATTCTTAACGGTTTCAGAATGGTTTCTGTAATATTCGCTTTTTGATTCCGAAATTTTTACAAGGTCGATAAGAATGTTTAAATAGTTTTCGATAACATCTTTTCTCATTATAATCAATGAAATCATATCCAACATTCGTCCGAATCTAATTATTTCGTCTTTAGACAATTCTTTTCCACACATTTTTATTATGATGCCCGAACCTCTTACATAAAAGTTTCTACACAAGCTTTGGGTAAAAACACCTTCTTTATGAACTATCCCCTCCCAAGTAATTTCTATATATGGAGCTTCGGTAATGTTTTTTGCTATGCTGCTTAGAAAAGATACCGTAAATTCTTTGTTTGATGTAAAAGCCATAAAAAATTCAGAAGATTTTTTGGTAATATCCAATAATTTAAGTTTGTTTTTATATTCTGATACGGCATTTAAAAGTTCCGTTTCTTGCAGTATCAATTTTAATGCTATCTTATATTTGTCCAGTTTAGTTTTGGTTTTTGATAAAAATACTATAGCCATGTTATTATGTTCAACATAATCCAAATAATAACGGCCATATTTTTTAACATTCGTATTATAGATTCTATCGGGTATCTTAGGCGGTGTTTTTTTGTTAAAATCAACTTTTAATAATTCGTCTTTGCTTAGGTTTACGGATGCACCGGACTTTCTCAGATAGGTTGAGGATTCTTTTGCATATATTCCAATATCAACAATGTATGGATATACTTTTTGCATAGTTTTTAAAATACATTCTGCCAGATTGTCCAAAT
>JALULU010000334.1 GCA_027040585.1 Acidobacteriota bacterium
TGTTCAACACTATTAAGTTTAACATCCAGATCCATAAATTTTATAACAGCATCCTGAAAAAGCTCCTCCTTTTCATCCAAGTCAATTTTGTCAAAGGATACACCTACAACCCTTATATACATATTTTTTCTTTCATAAATACTTTCAAGAATTTGCTCTTTTGAAATCATCATAACCAATAGAACTCAGATTTGGCTTCCCTTACCATTAAATCCTTCACAGCCACAAAAGGGTCTTTATCTTCAAATAGAACTTTATAAATCTCAACAGTTATTGGTAGTTCCACCTCAACCTTTTTACCTAACTCATAGGCAGAAAGTGTGGTCTTCACGCCCTCCACAACCATAACCATCTCTTCAATAATCTTTTTCAACTTTTTCCCTTTACCAATTTGCTCACCTACATATCTATTTCTTGAGTGTTTACTCATACAGGTGGTTATCAAATCACCCATACCTGAAATTCCAGAAAAAGTTTCCTTTTTAGCACCTAATTTCATACCAAGGCGGGTCATTTCTGCAAGTCCTCTTGTCAGTAGTGCCCCCTTAGTGTTATCTCCAAAGCCAAGTCCATCACAAATTCCCGCCGCAAGTGCTATAATGTTTTTTAAAGAACCACCTAACTCAACCCCTATAATATCTTCATTGGTATATACCCTGAAATATTCATTCATAAAGGTACTCTGAATAATTGGAAGAATGCCTCTGTTTTCAGATGCCACAACAACCACAGTTGGTATTTTTCTCCCCACCTCCTCAGCGTGGCTGGGACCAGAAAGTGTGGCAATGTTCCTGCACTCAGGAATAACTTCTTTAATCACCTGAGACATCCGAAGCAATGTATTGTTCTCAATTCCCTTTGCAACATTTACAATAATTGCTGAGGGATCAATGTAATCTTTAGCCTTTGAGAGTACCTCTCTCTGATGTTGTGATGGATTTGCAAGGACAATAAAGTCTTTTCCTTCAAGTACTTCTTTTAAATCAGTTGAAACAGTTATAGATTCAGGAAGTTTTACCCCTTTTAGCAATCTCCTGTTTTCCCTGTATTTATTTACATTCTTAACCTCTTCCTCACTAAAAGACCACATTTTAACGACATATCCGTTGTGTGCCAAAACGGTAGCAAGGGCTGTACCCCATCCACCACATCCAACGACAGCAATTTCTTTTACCATAAAAAGTCTCCAGATTTTTTTCCTAACCCTTTAATTTTATAATTTTTAAAAAGCTTTTTAAAGTCTTAATTATATTTGGGATTTTTTATATTTTTGAATCAATCCACATCTTAAGTTGTTGTTCTGGATATGCTCCCACAATTTTGTCAAAAATTTTACCATCTTTAAAAAGTATCATAGTTGGTATTGACATTATCCCAAATTCCCTTGCAATGTTTTGATTTTCATCCACATTCAATTTCCCAAAAAATATCTTACCCATGTACTCTTTTGAAAGTTTATCAAGCACAGGATGAACCATTCTGCAAGGTCCACACCACGGTGCCCAAAAATCAACAAGTA
>JALULU010000335.1 GCA_027040585.1 Acidobacteriota bacterium
TAACCTCAGGCTTGACATTGATGGAATTTTCATCAAAGCTACCTGAAGAATCCTTTAAAATTTTTTTGATTTCATCCTTAATGATTTCAAGGAGACTATTTTTATCATTTAATTTATCCCTCTCTATTTCCCTTCTTGCCCTCTCAATAATCTCTTCAGTTGTCTTAACACCAATATCTGATTTAATTAGAATTGCCTCTACATCTTCAAGGACGCTTTCATCTATCTTCTTACCCACTGAAGCTACAACTTCAATTTTATCCTTAAGATTTTCTTTAGTATGTTTAACTGCGTTTTTTAACCTGTTAAAAAATTTGGTAGCCATAGTCCATTCCCCTAAAATTCAAATATTTCACCACTTAAAATTTTAACTATTTTACCATCAGTGGTTTTTATCTTTAAAAACCCATTTTCATCAACTCCAGAGGTAAGACCCATTATGGGTTTAGCCCTCTCAAAATATTTAACTTTTTTCCTATAAGCATATGAAGATTCCTTTTCCCATTCCCTGGTTAAATCTTCAAATTTCTCATTCCTCAACCCTTCATAGTAAAAATTGGCATAGTTTAAAAGTTTAACCAAAATCGCTGTCCTGTCAAACTTTCTTCCTGTTTCCTTAAAAAGTGACGTTGCAAATCTCTCAATCTGGGGATTTAATGCTTCATGGTTTACATTTATACCAATTCCAACAATAATATACTTAACTTCATCACCAATAGAAATAGTTTCAGTTAAAATTCCAGCCACTTTTTTCCCAAAAATATTTACATCGTTTGGCCATTTTATATCAAAAGTGTTTTCAATTTCTGGAGCAATTTCCTGCAAAGTTTTTTTAACACTAAGTCCGGAAATCAAAGTTATCAACTGAATTTTATCAATGGGGAAAAAAGGCTTCATCAAAAAAGAAAGGTATATTCCCTTATATGGCCTTGAAAACCATTTTCTTGTAAACCTACCTCTTCCCGATGTCTGATATTCTGATATCAACACAGTGCCATCATAGTCTTCACTTTTTGCAGCCAATTCTTTGGCAAGATCATTGGTTGAATGGATTGAAAAAAAGTGAATGGCATCATTAAAAAATGTTGTTGCATCAATTGCCTTTAAAATACTCTCCATATCAACTGGAACATCACCCAATTTAATGGAAACTCCATCTGAAAAATTCACATCTAAACCATACTCAGTAAGGGTATTAACATCCACTGAATATTTTTTAATTAAAGAATTAAATTTTTCTTCAGAAATAGAAACAGTATCGTTTTGAATTTTTTCATTTCTTAAAAGTTCATTAATAAAAGATGAAGTGTTTCTCATATCACCTCTCTTCAAGTTTTTTTAAAGATTCTCTTAATTTTTTAAGTTTTTCATCCGCCACCTGAAATTTTTTCTTAAAATTATCCACAACATTTTCGGGGGCTTTTTCAATAAATCCTTTATTTTCAAGTTTCTTTTTTAAGAAATTATAGTCATCTTCTGCCTTTTTAATTTCCTTTTTTAACCTTTCAATTTCCTTTTTAAAATCTACGTTCTCAGGCCTGGAAATATAAAATTCAATATTCTTATAGACACCTTTTAAATAATCTTCCTCTTGAAATTCTTCAGCAAATCCCTTTATTCCTGCAAGATTTTTAACAATATAGAAATTCTCTTTAACCAATTTTGATATGATTGTCTCACCTTCAAGTGAAAGTAATAATTTCTCTTTAGGTGATATATCGTGTTCAGCCCTTAAATTCCTCAAACTCACTATAAATTCCATTAAATTTTCCATTTTTACTTTTTCACTATCAAAAGAGAGAAAATCAACTTGCTCAGGGAATTTTGAAATCATAATTGATTCCCCAACGTGTGGCATTTTTTGCCATATCTCTTCAGTAATAAATGGCATAAATGGATGAAGAAGTTTTAGAAAATTCTCAAGCACAAAAATTAAGACTTTAAAAACAATATCCTTTCTTAATTTATCATCTCCATTTAAAGCTTCTTTTGAAATCTCTATATACCAATCACAAAACTCGTGCCAGAAAAAGTGGTAGAGCTCATTGGCAGGCTCAAAGAAAATAAATTTTTCAAGGTCATCATTTACTTTTTTTATCACTTCATTTAATCTGTGTAAAATCCATCTCTCTGGTAAAGTAAAAAGTTCTGGAGATTTTTCAAGTAAATTTTCCATCTCCTCAAAAGTAACTGGAGTAAAATTATCAGGTAAATTTAAAAGTAGAAAACGTGCAGCATTCCAAATTTTGTTGGCAAAGGCTCTATAACCAACCATTCTATCAATTTTAAATGGTAAATCGCTTCCCGGCATTGCCATAATGGCAAGGGTAAATCTCATAGCATCAGTACCATATTTCGCCATTATTTCAAGTGGGTCTATCACATTACCTTTAGATTTGCTCATCTTTTGATTGTGTTCATCCCTGACAAGACCGTGTATATAAACATATTTAAAGGGGACATCTCCCATAAATTTTAATCCCATCATTATCATTCTGGCAACCCAGAAAAAGATAATGTCAAAACCTGTTATAAGAAGATCTGTCGGATAATACTTTTTTAGATCTTCCGTTTCATCTGGCCATCCAAGTGTTGAAAAAGGCCATAACCCCGAACTAAACCATGTATCAAGAACATCTTCTTCCTGAACCACATTTTTTGAACCACATTTTGAACATTTTGTCACATTTGTCTTTGAAACAGTATATTCTCCACAGTCTTTACAATACCATGCAGGTATTCTATGCCCCCACCAGAGTTGTCTTGAAATACACCAATCGTGAATATTTTCCATCCAATTAAAATATATTTTTCTATATCTTTCCGGTATAAAGGTTGTTCTTCCTTCCCTTACCGCCTCAATTGCTTTTTGGGCAAGTGGTTTTATCTTTACAAACCATTGAGTTGATATTAGTGGTTCAATCACAGTACCACATCTCTGACAATGACCAACGTTGTGCATATGATCTTCTATTTTAATCAATAACCCCTTTTCCCTTAACTCATCCAAAAGCTTTTCTCTACACTCAAATCTATCCAATCCCGCATATTTCCCTGCCTCTTTTGTCATCTTTCCATCTTCATCTATAACTTTTACAGATGGAAGGTTATGCCGTTCTCCCATCTCATAATCATTTGGATCGTGTGAAGGTGTTACTTTAACAAGTCCCGTCCCAAAATCCTTCTCAACATATTCATCCTCAATAATGGGAATCTCTCTTTCCATAATAGGTAGAATTACCTTTTTTCCCCTTAATTTAAAATATCTCTCATCATTGGGATTCATTGCCACAGCGGTATCACCTAACATGGTTTCAGGCCTTGTTGTAGCAATTACTATAAAATCATTCTCACCTTTTATAGGGTATTTAATATAGTAAAGTTTACCACTGTGTTCCTCATACAGTGTTTCAAGATCAGATATTGCCGTACCACACCTTGGACACCAGTTTACAATGTATTCACCTTTATAAATCAATCCTTCATTGTAAAGCCTTACAAATACCTCTTTAACTGCCTTAGAAAGGCCTTCATCTAAAGTAAATCTCAGTCTACTCCAATCACAACTTGCACCAAGCCTTTTAAGTTGCTCAATAATTCTATTACCAAACCTTTCTTTCCACTCCCAGACCTTTTTTTCAAAATTTTCCCGTCCAAGTTCTTTTCTACTTATCCCATTATTCATTAAATCCCTTTCTACAACATTTTGAGTGGCAATTCCAGCGTGATCAGTTCCGGGAAGCCATAGTACTTCATACCCCTTCATTCTTTTCCAGCGTATAATTACATCGTGTAATGTAAAACAAAATGCATGTCCCATATGAAGTGAACCTGTTACATTTGGCGGAGGAATTACAATGCTAAATTTACCCCTACCCCTACTAACAGGTTTAAAATACCCATTTTTATTCCAAAAATCATACCATTTCTCTTCAACGTTCTCAGGTTCAAATGTCCTGCTAAGCTCTACCTTCATTTATACTCCCCATTAAAATTCATAAAGATGTTAGATTATAAAACAAAAAGGAGAAAATTTAAAACAAACTTTTACACTCCTGAGTTTCTTTGTCTTGCAACCTCATATAGAAAAATTCCAGCTGAAACTGAAACATTCAAAGATTCAATTGAGGAAGAAATTGGTATTGACAGCAAAAAATCACACTTCTCCTTTATCAACCTCCTCAACCCTTTTCCCTCACTTCCAAATACTATTCCACAGGATTCTTCAAATTTGTACTCAAAAAGGGAAGTGGTGCCAGACACGTCAGCACCAACTATAGTTATAAAATTCTCCTTTAACCTGTCAATTGTTCTTGAAAGGTTTGTTACAAAGGAAATATTTAAACTAAATATGGCACCTGCTGAAGATTTCCAGACAAAATCAGAAAAACCTGCACTCCTTCTCTTAGGTATAAAAACCCCATCCACATTAAATGCAGCACAACTTCTTAAAATAGCTCCCAGATTATGTTGGTCAGTTATTCCATCTAAAAGAACTACAAGGGGTGTGTCAGGCAATTTTTCTATAAGTTCATCTTCTGAAAATAAATTAATATTTTTAAGTATACCGCCTATTCCCTGATGATATTTTGTGCCGAAAAATTCCGTCAAATTTTTTCTATTTAGAAAATTAACATTGATACCCTTTTCTCTGGCAAATTTTAATATCTCAAGTATCCTGCTGTTTTTTGTATATTTGTCGACATAAATTTCCTCTAAAACTCCTGATTTTAAGGATTCTTTCACAGAATTTATGCCAAATATTTTTTTATCCATTTAAAACATCCAGAACTGATTTTACCCTATCTTTAACTGGAATGACTTTTTTTAGTAAATCACACCTTGAACCAAATTCAACAATATCCACTATCTTTTCAATTTCTGGTCCACTTGAAAGTGCAGTTATACCAACTCTAATTGGATGAAATAAATTTTTACCCTTTATCCCAAGTTCCTTCATACAGGAAAGAACTGCGTTTTTATAGTTTTCAAAATCGAGATAATCAATATTTTTTATTTTATTATAGAAGCAATTAATAACATCCCTTGCAGCTTCTCTTGAAAGAATTTTCTTAACCTCTTCATCTTCAACAATGTTTTCAGGATTAAAATCAAAAATCATATTACACTCTTTAGTAATCTGTGAGAGATAATCAACATGTGTTAAAAATCCATCTAAAATGAGTTTTAAAAATTTTTTAATATCATCATTTACATCCAAAAAGACCCCCTCTTTTTTAAAATATGGTATAACAAGTTGAACCAATCTATCTAAATCAGCCTTTTTTAAATGCTCTCTATTTACCCAGTTAAGCTTTTGGACATCAAAAATCGCCGGACTTTTTGAAACGCGTTCAAGGGAAAATTTGGAGATTATTTCTTCTACATCCATAATTTCTTCTTCATCTGGAGGAGACCAGCCAAGTAAAGATAGATAGTTTACCATTGCCTCAGGTAAATATCCTTTTTCTCTAAACTCAACAAGGGAAGTCGCTCCATGCCTTTTGCTGAGTTTCTTCCCATCAGGCCCATTTATTGTGGAAAGATGGGCAAAGATAGGGGGATTTATACCAAGCATTTCATAAATCAAAGCCTGTAACGGCGTATTTGATAGATGTTGTTCTCCCCTTAATACATGGGTTATCTTCATCTCAAAATCATCAATAACACATGCAAAATTATAAGTAGGTGTCCCATCAGGCCTCAATAAAACTCTGTCATCTACTTGAGAGGAATCTATTTCCTGATGGCCAAAAACAATGTCTTCAAAAACAATTTTATAATTTTTGGGAACTTTCAATCTAATAACTGCCTCTTCCCCCTTTTCAACCTTTTTTTTAGCTTCATCAATAGGGATATTTCTACACTTTCCAGAATATCTTGGTATTTCCCCTCTTGCCTTTTGTCTCTCCCTTTCTGCCTCAAGTTCCTCTTTTTTACAAAAACAGTAATAGGCCTTCCCCCCTTCAACCAGTTTAAGGGCATATTTTTTATAGATTTTAAGCCTTTCAGTTTGCCTATAGGGACCAAAGTCTCCACCCACAAGGTAACCTTCATCCCAATTGAGCCCCAACCACTTCATATCCCTCACAAGTGCATCCTCATATTCCTTTTCAGATCTTTCAAGATCTGTGTCTTCAATTCTCAATATAAATTTACCACCTCTATTTTTAGCAAATAGAAAATTAAAAAGTGCTGTCCTAACATTTCCAACGTGTAAAAATCCAGTGGGACTTGGTGCAAACCGTACTCTCACGTTATCCATAAAAATCTCCATAATATTAAAATAGGTGAAATCTTATTTTATTAGCAAAATATTGTCAAGGGATTGGTGCCAGGCACGAAAATGAATTGGTGCCAGGCACATAAAATTTTCCCCTATAATAAATACTCCATACCTCTTTACTTTGGAATTAACTTCTTTTAAAATTACCTTTAGACAATATAT
>JALULU010000336.1 GCA_027040585.1 Acidobacteriota bacterium
ATTTAAAGATACCCAAAGGAAAATCAGACCTTGAGGTTGAAAAATATTTTTTAGATAGGGCAAAGGAAAATGAAAGGGGAATAAATTCCATATCCTTTTTAGGTGGTGGAAGTTACAACCACTATGTGCCTGCTGTTGTTGATTTTGTCGCCTCAATGCCAGAATTTTACACAGATTACACACCATATCAACCTGAAGTAAGCCAGGGAACACTTCAGGCAATCTTTGAATATCAAACGCTTATATGTCAGCTTACAAAAATGGATGTGACAAATGCTTCAATGTATGACGGTGCAACTGCATTTACAGAAGCGGTTCTTATGGCAAATAGAATTAGAAAGGGAAATGTCGTACTTTTATCCCCATACATTAACCCACTCTATCTTGAGGTCTTAAAAACTTACATTAAAAACTACCCAATTGAAATTGAATTTTTAGAAAAAAGTGGAAATGGAAGGATCGATTTAGAAAATCTCAAAGGGAAAATAAATGAGAATGTCTTTACTGTTGCAATCCAATCTCCAAATTTTTTTGGGAATATTGAAGATTTAAAGGAAATTTCAAAAGTAATTAAGGAAAATTCAAAGGCGCTTTTAATACATACTTTTTCAGAGGCACTATCACTTGCAGCACTCACACCCCCGGGGGATTGTGGAGTGGATATTGTAGCAGGTGAGGGACAGTCTTTTGGACTTAAGTTAAATTATGGTGGTCCATATCTTGGAATATTTTCCACAAATAATACCTTTGTTAGAAAGATGCCTGGAAGGATTGTAGGAGAAACGTTGGATAAAGATGGGAATAAAGGCTATGTGCTTACCCTTTCCACAAGGGAACAGCATATAAAGAGGGAAAAAGCAACTTCAAATATTTGTACGAACAATGGACTATGCGCACTTATGGCAACTGTCTATCTTCTATGGGCTGGTAAAAGTGGACTTAAAAATTTAGCTAAAAGAAATGTATTTTTATCCCATAGGTTTTTAGAAATGATTGAAGGGAAAACAAAAATTAAGAGAAGTTTTAACTCCCCATTTTTTAATGAATTTGTGGTTAAACTCCCAATGGATTCAGAAGAGTTTTATGTAAAATGTAGTGAAAAGGGAATTTTTGCCGGTGTTCCAATAAAATGGTTCTACCCGGATATGGAAAATGAAATGCTTATCACGGTTACGGAAAAAAATAATATTGAAGATTTAAAAAATAGCATTGAAGTTTTTAATTCAGTTTTAGAGGGTGAATAAAATGAAAAGGGTTTCAAAAAACATTGTAATAAATGAAGAACTTGTCTTTTTAAAGGAAAAGGGAAATAGGAGCAGTTTTAAATTACCTCAAATTGAAGAAGAAAAAAATATTAGAAGTTTCATACCTGAAAATTTTTTAAGGGATGATATTGAAGATTTCCCGGAACTAAATGAGGTTGAAGTTGTAAGGCACTTTACAAGGCTTTCAAATTACAATTACCACTTAGATCTTGGACTCTATCCCCTTGGTTCCTGCACAATGAAACACAATCCCAAATTAAACGAAAGGATTGCATCCTTCAGGGAATTTACTGAGCTTCATCCCTTTACACCATTTAAATTTGCACAGGGCACACTTAAAATTTTAAAAGAACTTGAAAATTTGCTTATTGAAATAAGTGGAATGGATGGTATTACAATCCAACCAACAGCAGGGGCTCATGGAGAACTAACTGGAATGCTTTTAATAAGGGCATTACTACAAGATAGGGGAAATCCGAGGAAAATTGTTCTTATTCCAGATTCTGCACACGGAACAAATCCAGCAAGTGCAACCCTTTGTGGTTATAAAGCAATAACAATAAAATCCAATGAAAAGGGATGTGTTGATCTAAATGTATTAAAGGAAAATTTAAATGAAGATGTTGCATGTCTTATGCTTACAAATCCAAATACCCTTGGGGTTTTTGAGGAAAATATTTTAGAAATTTCAAAGATACTACACGAAAATGGGTCTCTTCTTTACATGGACGGTGCAAACTTCAATGCCTTTATGGGAAAAGCAAGACCCGGGGATATGGGTGTTGATGTTATGCACATAAATGTACATAAAACCTTTTCAACTCCACATGGTGGAGGCGGGCCGGGGGCCGGTCCTGTGGTTGTTAAAAAGGAACTTATTCCATATCTTCCCATACCAAAAATTGAAGAAGATGAAAGTGGAAATCTATTTTTAAATTTTAGCCCTGGGAAATCCATAGGTAAGGTAGCAACATTTTTTGGAAATGTAAATGTTCTTTTAAAAACAGTATCCTATATTTTAAAACTTGGAAGTGATGGCATAAGGGAAGTAAGTGAAAATGCAGTTTTAAACGCAAATTATATAAGGGCAAAGCTAAAGAACATTTTTCACCTTGAATATGATTCTCCAACACTTCACGAGGTTATTTTTGATGATAAATTTCAGGAAAAATATGGGGTTACCACATTGGATATTGCTAAAAGATTACTTGACAAGGGCTTTCATCCACCTACAGTTTATTTTCCTTTAATAGTTCATGGCTCACTAATGATTGAGCCAACTGAAACTGAGCCTAAAGAGGAACTGGATGCTTTCATAAATACAATGAAAGAAATTGTAGAGGAAATTGAAAAAAATCCAGAAACTTTACACAATGCACCTGAAAATTTAAGAAGTAGAAGGTTTGATGAGGTTTTAGCGGCAAGAAAACCTATTTTAAAATGGAAAAAGGAAAATTAAAAAAATTCATGGGGAGTGGTAAACCTTACCACTCCCTTACTATCATCTATCTTGCCTCAAGTTCAGCAATAAGTTTTTTGACGTGATCAACTGATTTCTGAAATGCTGCCTTTTCATCATCGTTTAATTCAAGTTCTATGACCTTTTCAACTCCACCTGCGCCAATAACAATTGGAACACCAATAAAAAATCCATTTACGCCATATTCACCTTCAAGATAAGCAGCACATGGTAAAATTCTCTTTTTATCTTTAAGATATGCTTCAGCCATCTGAATTGCTGCAGCAGCTGGTGCATAGAAAGCAGAACCAGTTTTAAGTAATCCAACAATTTCTCCACCACCCTTTCTTGTTCTCTCAACTATTGCATCAATTTTTTCCTGAGATAGAAACTTTGTAAGTGGCATTCCTGCAATATTGGAATATCTTGGTAATGGTACCATTGAATCCCCATGTCCACCTAAAACATAGGCATGAATATCTTGAACTGAAAAGCCGGTTTCCATTGAGATAAAACTTCTAAAACGTGATGTATCAAGTATTCCTGCCATTCCAACAACTTTGTTTTTGGGAAATCCAGTAATTTTGTAAAGTAAATGAACCATTATATCAAGTGGATTTGAAAGAACTATTACAAAAGCATTTGGAGCGTACTTTTTAATATTTGGAGCAACACTTTCCATTATTTTTTTGTTTACATCAAGTAGATCGTCCCTGCTCATTCCTGGTTTTCTCGGAACACCTGCTGTTATAATAACAACATCTGCACCTTCAATTTCGCTGTAATCAGAAGAACCAACTAAGTTGATATCACTTCCATAAACAGGTGTTGATTCTTTAATATCAAGTGTCTTACCTTTGGCTAACCCTTCAACAATGTCAATAAGTACAACATCACCCAACTCTTTTAAAGCACATAAATAAGCCATTGTTCCACCAATGTGTCCACCACCTATAAGTGCAATTTTTCTTCTTGCCATAATTCCTCCTTTTTTAAAAAAATTTTATAAAATAAATTATACTAAAATTTTTTTAATTTGTTCAGTGTATATTTATTTTTTTTAATAAAAAAAGGATGTAAAAGGTACCAGGCAAAAGATTTTATTGGGGACAGATTTTATTGGGGACAGACCTCAATATGAAATAAGGGAAAATGGCAAGGGTTGTAGAGAACAAATAAGATTGTTGGGGACAGACCTCCACAATTAGAGGCTGGAAATACTTGGGTTAAACCTTTATAATGAACTTAAATTTTTTTGGGTCATCTCAGGAATATTCAATATTATTTTTTGAAATCAGGAGAAAAAATAATATAATCTTCTTTTTTCAAAGAAGGTAGAAAAAGGTAAAAATAAAAATATGGTAGATAAGGAAAAAGAAAGGAAGGACCTTTTAAAACTCTCAATTGCCGCCCTTGGAATTGTATTTGGTGATATTGGTACAAGCCCACTTTATGCCATAAAAGAATGCTTTAGTGGAGAATATGGCTTACAGGTTTCCACGTCTAATGTTCTGGGGATTCTATCACTTATTTTCTGGACACTGATAATAATCGTAACATTTAAATATTTAACTGTTATTTTAAAGGCAGATAACAACGGTGAAGGTGGAGTAATAGCCTTAACAGCTTTGCTGAGGTCACTAAAGCTAAAGGGGAAAAAGGGAATTTACCTCGTTCTAATTGGAGTTTTTGCCGCAAGTATGCTTTATGGAGATGGGATGATAACTCCTGCCATATCGGTTCTAAGTGCTGTTGAAGGAATTTCTTCCATAGCGCCCAAACTAAGTCAGCTTGTAATTCCCATAACTATAATAATTTTAGCTATACTATTTATCTTTCAAAAAAGAGGAACTGCAAAGGTTGGTAGTTTTTTTGGTCCTATTGTTATGCTCTGGTTCTCAGTGCTTGGAATACTTGGGATATACCATATTATTTTGACACCTAAGGTTATTATGGCACTTATTCCAACTTATGGAATAAAATTTTTACTCACAAACAAAGTCCACGGATTTATTGTTTTAGGTGCTATATTTTTAGTTGCAACGGGAGCAGAGGCACTATATGCCGATATGGGACATTTTGGAAGAAAACCAATTAGAGTTACATGGTTATTTTTTGTACTTCCCGCACTTGTTTTAAATTATTTTGGTCAGGGGGCACTCCTATTAAAAAACCCAAAAGTTGCTGAGAATGTGTTTTACTCACTGGTTCCAAGATGGGCACTTATACCAATGGTTTTACTTGCCACAGTTGCTACAATAATTGCATCACAGGCGGTAATAACTGGCTCATTTTCCCTAACAAAACAGGCAATACATCTTGGATATTTACCAAAATTTAAGATAAAACACACTTCAGCCTCTCAGGAAGGACAAATTTATATACCCTTCGTCAACTGGTTTTTAATGATTTGTACAATACTTCTTGTACTTGGATTTAAGACGGCAAGTCATTTGGCTGCAGCCTATGGCGTGGCGGTTAATTTTACAATGATTGTCACAACCATTTTATTTTTTGTTGTGGCAAAAGATAAATTTAAATGGAACATTTACAAAGCTGGTTCAATTGTTCTATTTTTCCTCATAGTTGAGTTTGGTTTCTTTGGTGCAAATCTCTCTAAGGTTTCACACGGTGCATGGTTTCCACTTATGATTGGAGGAGTATTTTTTACAATTATGATTACCTGGAATAAAGGAAGAAAAATACTTGCCAAAGAACTTCAAGATCTTGCAATTAATTACAACGATTTCTTTGAAATATTGAAGGAAAAAGATCCAATTAGGGTTAATGGTAAAGCAATTTTCCTATCAGGAAGAGATGATATTATTCCCCACGCAATGATGCAAAACTTAAAACATAACAAAATAATTCATTCTGAAGTTGGAATTTTAAATATAAAAATTGAAGACACGCCAAGGGTTCCAAGCTTTGAAAAGGTTAAAGTTAACAAAGTGGATAAAGGATTTTATCAAATTATTGCACATTTTGGTTATATGGAAGAAATAAAGATGAAAAACATACTGGATCTTGCCTTTGAAAAAAATATAGATTTCAGGGATAAAGATGTGAGCTTTTTCCTCGGCAGAGAAAATTTAAGACTTGCCCAAAAGCCAATTATGGGTAAATTCAGGTCAAATCTATTTATTTTTCTTTCAAAAATTTCAATGGATTTTTCAACATTCGCAAATATACCAGCAGAGCAAATAATAGAGATTGGCGTAGGACTTGAAATATAAAACATTAGAAAACACTTGTCACATAATAGGCAATTGAAAGGGTTCCTGGACCAACGTGAACACCAATGATTGAACCAACTTGAAATTCATACAGTTTATCTACCTTAAAATTGTTTAGTACAAATTCCTTTAAAATTTCTGCATCCTCTTTATTGTCAACATTACCTAAAGCAACAGTTATACCTTTATTTGAAGGTAATTCGCTATTCATTCTTTTCCTGAGCCATTTAATAAGATCCTCCCTATGCCCTTTAATTTTATCAACTGGAGCAACTATTCCCTTTTCAAGGGTAAGTATAGGCTTTATCTTCAAAAAACGTGCAACCATAGCCTGTGCCTTACCGATTCTTCCACCAAGCATTAAGAATTTTAATGAAGGAACAGTAAAATAAAACTTGAGCCTATTTTTTACTTCATCAAGTCTAT
>JALULU010000337.1 GCA_027040585.1 Acidobacteriota bacterium
AGTGCTATTTCTGGTTCATATTCTTTTGTTTCTATATCCACCCTTTTCATTTCTAAATCTGAAATATAAGGGGGATTTACAACTATTAAAACTGCTCCTTTTACTATTTCCTCCTTTAGTGGGAAAAGGAGATCCCCTTTAACAAATTCAATCCTATTTTCCAATTTGTGCAATTTTACATTTTTTTTAGCAACTTCAATTGCCTTTCCCGAAATATCTATCCCAATCCCTTTAAAATTTTTTCCAAGTTCCTTTAAAATAGAAATTAAAACCGCTCCTGAACCTACACAGGGCTCTATGATTAAACCATTCTTAAATTTTTCTTTAATCTGGAATAAACCCTCTTCAACTAAAAATTCAGTCTCCTTTCGTGGGATTAAAACATCTTCTGAAACGTAAAATTTACTTTTCCAGAAGTATGAATAACCTAAGATATATGGGAGAGGAATTTTCTGCTTTCTCTTTTTGAGAACCTCATTAATTTTAGTTATCTCATCCTTTTTTAGAGCTTTTTCACCATTTAGAATAAAAAATAGCTCATCTTTTTCGAGTACTTCTTTTATTAAAAAGTCTATTTCTTCAATTTTTTCAATGTGATTTTTTTTGTAAAACTCTTTTATGGATTTTCTTAAATCGCCATATTTTATGGGAGATTTTAAGTAGCACATTTAATTGCTAAAATTTGTCTCTTCCTTTAATTTTTCAGCCTGAAAGTGGGCTATTAAAGCTTCAATTATATCGTCTAAATCACCATCCATTATCATATCTAATTTGTGAAGTGTAAGTCCAATTCTGTGGTCTGTCACTCTGTTTTGTGGGTAATTGTAAGTTCTTATTTTTTCACTTCTATCCCCTGAACCCACCTGTGATTTCCTGTTCTGGGCAATTTCCTCTTCCTGTTTTCTCTTTTCAATTTCATACAGTCTTGCCTTTAAAACCTTCATTGCCTTTGCTTTATTTTTTATCTGAGACTTTTCATCCTGGCAGGATACCACAATTCCAGTAGGAATGTGGGTTATTCTAACGGCAGAATATGTTGTGTTAACGGATTGTCCACCGGGCCCAGAAGAACAAAAGGTATCAATTCTCAAATCCTTTTGGTCTATTTGCACATCCACATCTTCAGCTTCTGGTAATATTGCAACTGTAATTGCTGATGTGTGAATTCTACCCCCTGCCTCAGTGACTGGCACTCTTTGAACTCTGTGAACGCCACTTTCATATTTTAATCTGCTATAGACCTTATCTCCTTCGATACTTGCTATGATCTCTTTATATCCACCTACACCAGTTTGGTGTGAAGAGATAATTGAAATTTTCCAATTTTTTCTCTCAGCGTATCTGCTATACATCCTGAAAATATCTGCCACAAAAAGTGTTGCCTCATCGCCACCTGTACCAGATCTTAGTTCTAAAATTACGTTTCTCTCATCATTTGGATCTTTTGGAATCAGTAAAACTTTTAATTCTTCCTCACATCTTTTCATATTCTCTTCAAGTT
>JALULU010000338.1 GCA_027040585.1 Acidobacteriota bacterium
TTTTTCAAATGATAAGGAGTGCAATGACATCTTTTTTAACGCAATGAAGGAAGCCTTTTTCTTTCATTATGAGAACAACGAAGTTTATAGAAAAATATGTGATGGGGAAAATTTTAATTTTGATAGTATTGGTAGTATAGAGGAGCTCTACAAAATTCCTCACATAATTGTTGATGCCTTTAAGTGGTACGACTTTTTATCTATAGATAAATCTCAGGTGGTTTCAACCTTTACCTCAAGCGGCACAAGCGGGCAGAAAAGCCATATCTCATGGGACGCAAAGTCAAAGGAAAGGCAGTCTTTAATGCGTGAAAAAATTATGAAAAGTTATGGCTATATCTCTAACAAAAAGGTAAATTACCTTATGTTTTCTTATTCTCCAGAGGTTTCTGAAGGAAAGGGTGCCGCCTATGCACATAGAATGTATTCAAGTTTCGCACCTCAAAATGAAAAGTTTTTTGCGATAGATAGAGATCAAAACGGAATGCCTAAATTCTTTCCGGAAAAAGTAATTGCAAAACTAAAGGATTTTTCAAAAGAGAATTTGCCTTTAAGGATAATAGGCTTTCCCGCATTTATATACGAAATATTACTTGAAATGGAAAGGTTAAACCTTAAATTGGATTTCGGGAAGGAAAGTCTCATAATAATCGGGGGAGGCTGGAAAACAGCGGAAAACAAATCAATCCCATTTGAGCAATTTGCAGAACTTACAAAGAAATACCTGGGAATTGAAGGTTCAAAAATTATTGACATATACGGATTTGTGGAACACGGTGTTCCTTATATGACATGCAAAAATCACCACTTTCATGTCCCAATATTTTCAAAGGTTTTTATAAGAAAACCTGGAACCCTTGAGGTTTTGAAAGAGGGAGAAAAAGGACTTATTCAGGTTCTTACCCCTTATAATTATGCTCAACCAACAATATCCGTACTTGCGACCGATTACGGTGTTCTACACTCAAATTGTCCCTGCGGTATAACAAGGGAATATCTTGAACTTAAGGGAAGGGCTGGAATGAAAAAGCACAAAGGCTGTGCAATTAGCGCATCTGAACTATTAAAGGCAAATAGGAGGTAATTGTGGAATTTTATATATTCGGAGAATTAAAAAATTTTGATGAGTTAACTTCAAAGGATATATCCCAAATAGTTGATGAAGCCAAAAAACTTAAAAAGGAAATTGCAAAAATTAAGGTGGATAAAATTATTGATATCCTTGATAAGTGTTCAAAGGCATGGAGTAATAAAGATTACAAATACAGGAAAATTGCACTTAAAGAGTTGCCTCACAGAATTAAATTTAGCAGAGAGATGGTTGAAGAGGGCATAAAGACACTCTGTTCCCTTATGAGTAGAAACGGATTAACCGTGAGGTTAAATACAGACCTTGGAGACAAAAATTTTTTAAATGACTGGACATACAACAGGAATTTTAAAGGGTATATTAAGGCAATCCCCCACGGGGTTATCGCCCATGTTTCGGCAGGCAAT
>JALULU010000339.1 GCA_027040585.1 Acidobacteriota bacterium
AAAAGGGGACATAAATTTTTACACACTTTTGCTCCTTTTATTTCAGCTTTTTGTGCTATGGCAGTTTTTGCCGTTATACCATTTGGAAATGTTTTAAAAATAGGAAAACATATTTATAAACTTCAGCTGGTGGACACAAATGTTGCACTTTTATTACTTTTAGCATTCCTTTCATATGGGATATATGGAGTATTTTTTGCTGGTATTTCTTCCCATAACAAATATGGGCTTTTAGGTGGCTTGAGGGGCTCTGCACAGATGCTTTCATATGAAATAATAATGGGTATTTCCATTGTTGGGATGATAATGATAAGTGGATCGCTCAGTTTAAGGGATATTGTTGTATCGCAAAATAGACTCCTTTTTGGTTTTTTGCCTGCATGGGGTATTTTCTTGCAACCCCTTGCTTTTATAATATTTTTAACCGCTGGAATGGCTGAGACAAAAAGAACACCTTTTGATTTGCCTGAGGGTGAATCTGAGATAATAGGATATTTTATTGAATATAGCAGTATGAAATTTGGATTATTTTTCTTAACTGATTTTATAGAGGTTGTTGTTGTATCAGCACTTGTTACAGTCTTCTTTTTTGGCGGTTGGGAAATTCCATATTTAACCTCACATGGTTTTCTGTTTCCATGGGGATGGAAAATAGCAATTTCCCCGATAATTGTTACAATTTTACAGGTGATTGCATTCTGGTTTAAAGTGTTTTTCTTTTGCTGGCTTCAACTTGCGATCAGGTGGACGCTGCCAAGATTTAGGTATGATCAACTGATGGGAATGACCTGGAAAATGTTGTTACCACTTGCTATTTTTAACGTACTAATTACTGGTTTACTTATTTTAATTCTTTAATTTTTGCAGGAAGTTGAAAATGGGAGAAAAAAAAGATTTAAATAAAATACAGTTTTTTTACCTTACGGAGATCATAAGAGGTATATGTATCACCTCTGTTCACTTTTTTAAAAATTTTGCTCTTCATATTCTACATCTATTTGGTGTTGCAAAAGATAAAAAGGCAATGGTGACCTATCAATATCCTGAGGAAAAGAGGGAGATAACAAGGAGAGCAAGGACAAGACACAGAATAATGAAGAGGGAAGATGGTTCACCGAGGTGTGTTGCATGTATGATGTGTGAGACAGTGTGCCCTGCAAGGTGTATTTACATAGTTGCTAAAGAAGTTGAAAGCCCTGAAATTGAGAAGGCGCCAGAAATTTTTGAGATTGACACAGCAAAATGTATATACTGTGGATATTGTGTTGAAGCCTGTCCTGAGGATGCAATAAGAATGGATACATTTATATTGGATACAGCTTCTTATAAGAGAGATTCTATGCTTTTGACTTTAGAGGATTTATTAAATCATAGCAATGAAGAAGATCTCTATGAGATAAATTACATGAAAAAGTAAAATATTTAATGAATTGTCCCGCTTGTGGAAAAAAGATTTCAACATCATCAAATGAAAGATTTTTCATATGTCCTG
>JALULU010000340.1 GCA_027040585.1 Acidobacteriota bacterium
CAACGGCAAAGCACAAGTTTATCCCATAAAATTTGTCAATTTTATGGGAGCCCTAAAAGTGAGGGGAATTTTTACTGGAGCTTGCTTCAGTAAAAAGGAGATATTTAGGTAAAAGATTGAATGAATATAAAAAATAATATAGAGCAATCAACTTATAATGATTTTTTATATATAAAAAATATACTCTCAAAATATACAAAAAGAGCTTATATCGTAGGTGGTGCCGTAAGAGATACCTTACTTAAAAAAAGTGTGTATGACCTTGATATAGAAGTTTATGATATAGATCCTAAAAAGTTTGATATTATCATGGCTAAAATTGGAGCAAAAGGAGTAGGCAAAAGCTTTTTTGTTTATAAATATAACAATATTGATATATCACTTCCAAGAATTGAAAAAAAAGTAGGATTTGGACATAAAGCTTTTGAAGTAAAGATAACAAGCGATGAAAAAGAGGCTTCAAAAAGAAGAGATTTTACTATCAATGCTTTGATGTATCATATTTTTGAAGAAAAATTGCTTGACTTTTGGGGTGGAAAAGATGATATACAAAATAAAATCATAAAAATGGTAGATGAAAATAGCTTTAAAGAGGATAGCTTAAGAGTTTTAAGAGCTATGCAATTTAGCGCAAGACTCGGATTTAAGTGTGATAAAAACTCTACTATGATTATGAAAAATTTAAAATTAAATGATTTGAGTAAAGAGAGAATATTTTGGGAATTTAAAAAACTTTTTAATGCGAAGTATTTACATTTTGGTTTTTATTATCTTGTGAGATTGGATATTTTAAAAAAACTTTTTGATATAGATGTAAAATGTCAAGATTTTTTTAAAATAAGTAAAACTTTTATCAAATACCAAGACTATTTTGAAAAAGAGTATTATAAATACTACTTTTTATATATTTTTAGCAAGCTTTTAAAAATAGACATATTTTTTTTACTTGAAAGATTGGGTGCGCCGAAAGAGTATGAAAAATTTTACAAACTTCAACCTAAGGATATAGATAAAATCGATGATAAAAAACTTTTAGAAATCGCTCTAAAAATACCTATCAAAATGTATTTGGAAAATCATAAGCCTCCTATTAAACAAAGAGCAAAAGAGTTAAATGTGTATGATAAAAAATTTAAAACCGATATAAAGGCACTTGATATAGTAAAAGAGGGATTTCAAGGCAAGCAAATCGCAAAAGAGATAAAAAAAAGAGAATTAAACTATATTGATAATTTTTTATCAAGCAATTTTTAGATAAAATCTCATTTTTATTAAGGATATGAATAAGTGAAAAAAATTGTATCTATATGGTTATTGATAATATCTACATTATTTGCACAAAATTATATAGAGATATATAGACATTACGGCATAGATAAGATAAAAAAGATATTTGATAATAAACTTCAACAAAAACCTTACTGGGAAAATTACTTAAAAGATTACAATACATCCTTTGGCTACTATGAAAAAGCGAAATATCTTATCAT
>JALULU010000341.1 GCA_027040585.1 Acidobacteriota bacterium
ATGATAGCATACATTAGCTATTCCTTCGTTCATTTATTTAGTCTGCAAGTACCTTTAGCTAGGTATTCAAGACTATGAACGCGAATTGTACTCTAATTTTATTTAAAAGTTGATTAAACCCAAATTTGGCTACACTATAAAATAGAGCTATATATGAAGAGTTACACCAAATTTAGTATATAACAGTTATCGTGAGGAATATTTGAGCCTGTTAGGGTCAAATATTCCTCTCCAATAATTTGTTGTAAAACTTAATAAACTTCTTTTATGTGTGCAATTCTAACGATTGAAATAACCAAATAATCGTTTTCTTTTAGATAAATTATTCTGTAATTACCAGCCCATTTTCTAAATTTACCTTTATGCTTTCCTTTGAGCAGCTTATCATTGAAAAAGTTACCGTCTCTTAAATCCAAAATTTTTGCTGATACTATCTTTTGTACCCCAGAGTCCAGTTTTAAAAACTCTTTTTCTGCATCTTTGTCAAATGCTATTTTATACATCAATTCAAGCTTTTTTAAAAACTTCTTCTAGTGGAACCAAAGTTGTTTTACCGGCTTTTAGATTGTCGATTCGTTTATCTGCAACCATTTCATCAAGCTTGTCAAAATAAAGCTCTATAGCTTTTTCTATTAAACTAGTTCTAGTTTTATCGAGTTCTGCGGCATATTCATCAAGAGTCTCTAAAACATCTTTTTCTAATCTTATATTAATTGCTTGTTTCATAATATCAACCCTTTTTGCTTATCTTTGTAGATACAATTGTAGTGCAAAATGGTAGGATTGTCAAGTGTTTTATAACGCCTCGCTGAACACCCCTTCAGTTTAGTTTCAGAAAAGTCCGTTAGGGGTTTTCTGGAAATAAACTTAAGGGTGTGACTCCTGCGTTTTTTAAAGAAACTTTTGCTATTGCAAATCGCCACAGGCTAGTTTTCACAGAAACTTTTGCTGTCGCAAATCGCCACAGGCTAGTTTTGTTGTTCGTAGCGGAGCGCAGATCTGCAAAAGGCAGGTGGCACACGAAAGTGTGCTCAGTGCGGCGTTGCTCGTTCACGCCCAGCGGGAATGAGCAATAATTTATTCATCTGCATAATATTATCTAAAAAATAGTATCTAGTCAAATTATTTATATTAATATATGTTTAAACCATATAAATAGTGATAACAATAGTATATTAAGGGCATCTCTAAAAACCCTATACGCTGATAGAAGCAAGAAAAAGGGTAAGATTTTGCAAGAGAAATTTGAAGGACTAGCCAAAGCTAATTCAAAAATTTATCTTGTGAAAGATTGCTCTTTTACTTGCTTCCCTTCGGGCTTTATGAGGTTTCTCATAACTTGCTTAGAGTTTCTTGAATTACTGACAAGTAGTCCTGAGAAACTCTGCCTCGTCTATAAAAAACCTCATAAAGCTATCAGTGCATAGGGTTTTTTGAGATGCTCTTAAGTTTAAAAACCACATAATTTTGTGATAAAAATAGATTATA
>JALULU010000342.1 GCA_027040585.1 Acidobacteriota bacterium
GGAGACTTTATTAAGGGAGTAGTTCTTGAATCTAAAAGAAAGAGTGCAATTGTAGAGGTTGGTAAGTATACTGCTACAATAACCCCTGCAGATATAAAGTGGACTCATTACAGAAGGGTAGACAGCGTTTTACATAAAGGGGATATTGCCTATTTTGAAGTGATTTCAGTTGACAACAGTTTAAACAGGTTAAAATTGAAATTGTCCCAATATCCAGAAGTACAGGGTGCATTCCTTGCAATTGACAATAAAACAGGTGCAATAAAGGCAATGGTTGGGGGGTATGATTTTGAGAAGTCAAAATTTAATAGGGCAATGCAGGCAAAGCGGCAAACTGGTTCAAGTTTTAAGCCCTTTGTATATACAACTGCACTTTTAAATGGATATTCTCCTGATGATACAATTTTAGACAAGCCCTTTACCATTGTTACGGAAACAGGAGAAGAATATTCACCAAAAAATTACGACCATAAGTATAAAGGACTTATAACCCTTAGACAGGCACTTGCTGAGTCAAGAAATGTCCCCGCTGTTAGACTTGGTGTTATGGTGGGAATTGAAAATGTGATACAGACAGCAAGGAAATTTGGGATAACTGCACCACTCTATCCGTTTCCCTCAACTGCACTTGGAGCATCTGAAGTACCTGTTTATCAAATGGTATCGGCTTATACAGTCTTCCCGAATGAAGGTATAAGGGCAAAGCCATTTTTCATCTCAAGGATTGAGGATAGAAATGGAAATATAATTGAAAAGCATGAACCCATATATTCAAAGGTAATACCTGTAAGGGTTGCACATGAAATGATTTCAATGCTCAGGGGAGTTGTAAAGTATGGAACTTCTGTAAAAGCAAAGGTGTTAAATGCTGAAGTTGCAGGGAAAACTGGAACTACAAATAATTTTACTGATACGTGGTTTATAGGATTTAATCCTTCTTTAACTGCCGGTGTTTGGGTTGGCTTTGATGAGAAGAAGAGTCTTGGAGATAAAGAAACTGGTTCAAGGGACGCACTTCCAATATGGATAAACTTTATGAAGGTATATCTTAAGAATCATGGGGACGAAAAATTTCCAGCTGATACAGATCCTGGGCCAAGACCTCATCCATTAAACCCTGATAAAAATGGAAATAACCCGAATAAAAAAATAATTGAAGAAAATATATAAAGATTTTGGAGGAAGTGATGTTTTACACCATCAAATGGACAGATGATGGAATTTCAATGATTGACCAGAGGCTTTTACCTTCAGTTGAGGTTTACCATCTATATAAAAGTTACACCGAAGTTGCGGAGGCAATAACTGAAATGGTAATTAGGGGTGCACCTGCCATAGGTGTCGCAGCTGCAATGGGGATAGCCCTTGGAGTAAAAAATTTAGATGAAAGAATTTCAAAAGATAAACTTGAAAGGGAATTTTTAAAGATTTGTGAGGATTTTTCTAAAACGAGGCCCACTGCAGTTAATCTTTTTTGGGCAATAGATAGGATGAAAAGGAAATTTTATGAACTGCTTAAAAGTGATATAGAAATTGATGACATAAAGAAGAAATTAGTTAAAGAAGCTTTAAAGATACATGAAGAAGATGTTTTTTCCAATAAAAAAATGGGTCAGATTGGACAACTTTTAATTAGAAATAACTGGACTATTTTAACTCATTGTAATGCTGGAGCACTTGCCACAGGAGGTTATGGAACAGCTGTTGGGGTAATCAGGGCAGCGTGGGAATATAGTAAAAAGATAAGGGTTTTTGTGGATGAGACAAGGCCCTATCTTCAAGGAGCAAGACTTACAGCATGGGAACTTGTAAAACTTGGAATCCCCGCAACATTAATTACTGACAATATGGCTGGTCACTTTATGAAAAGTGGAGAAATTGACTGTGTTATAGTGGGTGCAGATAGAATTGCCACAAATGGGGATGTCGCAAATAAAATAGGTACATATGGACTTTCTGTACTTGCTAAGGAAAATATGATACCATTTTTTGTTGCAGCTCCAGTTTCCACAATTGATTTTAACATTAAGTGTGGATATGAAATACCCATTGAAAATAGAAATAGAAGAGAAGTTACCCATATAAAAAACATTCAAATAGCACCAGATGGTGTGAATGTTGAAAATCCAGCCTTTGATGTAACACCCAATGGAAATGTTTCGGCAATTATAACTGAAAAAGGAATTTTAAGACCTCCTTATGAACTTTCAATTGGAGGCCTTAAGAAGTAGTGTATATTCTTTCTTTTGAAAGTTCGTGTGATGATACTTCAGTGGCTCTTTTAAAGGATAATAAGGTTTTGTGTTGTGAGGTATCTTCACAGGTTAAAATACATTCTCAATTTGGTGGTGTTGTTCCTGAAATTGCATCTCGTGAGCACCTCAGAAATATTGACTTTGTTTTAAATGAGGTTTTAAAAAAGTCAGAGATTTCCCTTAATAAAATTGACCTATTTGCAAGTACTTATGCTCCCGGTTTAATTGGCTCATTGCTTGTGGGCTTAAATTTTGCGAAATCCCTTGCCTATTATTTTAAAAAGCCATTTTTGGGTATAAATCACCTTGAGGGACATTTTTTTTCCCCTTTTATTGAAAATAAAGATATTGAGTATCCCGTACTTTCTCTTATAGTTTCAGGGGGACATACCTCAATTTATTTTTCGAAAGAACCCCTTAAATATGAACTTTTATGTAGTACAAGAGACGATGCAGCTGGAGAAGCATTTGACAAAATTTCAAAATTGCTTGGTCTTGGCTATCCCGGTGGTCCTGTAATAGATAAAATTTATATGGAAAATGAAAATGTTAAACCTATAAAATTTCCAATGCCAAAAATTTCAGATGGGAGCAATGCCTTTAGTTACAGTGGGCTTAAAACAAGGTTTTTAATGGAGTATGGCAAACTTGAAAATAAAAACTTAAATGATGAAAATGTTATTTCACTTATAAGGGGAGCAGAGGAGGGAATAGTTAATCAGCTTTTAAAATATCTAAAAATTTTTTCAGAGAAATATGATCCCAAAACAATAACACTAAGCGGTGGGGTAGCCTGCAATTCACTTTTGAGAAGAAAGGTAAGGGAAATTTTTGAAAAAAGGTTTAATCTTGGAATTCCATCTCCTTTTTATTCAACTGATAACGCTGCAATGATAGGTTACGCAGCGTATATGAGGTTTAAAAAGGGTTTTAGATCACCTCTCTCTTTAAATGCTAAATCTTCTCTTGAACTTTAGCTTTAAAATTTTTTAATTTTTATGTACCTGACTCAATTTTCAACCGCTATTTTTTTTAATAATTTTTCATTTAGTTTTACTACCCATTTTCATATACCGGTCTGTCCCTATTATTTTTTTCTCATAGTTGAGGCCTGACCCCCAAATTTTGTTCTCTTTTTTATTGTCGAGGTCTGTCCCCATCATTTTTCACTAATTTCTTCCCATTGATGGCTCTTAACCATGAAGAACTTCCCACAGAAATTGTGCCTCACAGAAATTGTGCCTGGCACCATCATAAATTTTTAATGATGTGGAAAGAAGTATAAAAATTTGTTAAGATTATTTTTAACTATCCTTAGTCTACGAAATAGTTGGTGAGTAATGTCTCAAAAAAAAATCACACCAATGATGAAACAGTATTTTGACATAAAAAAGAAACTCCCAAATATTTTGCTTTTTTTCAGAATGGGAGATTTTTATGAGATGTTTTACGACGATGCAATAATTGCCTCAAAAGAACTTGAAATTGCCCTTACCACAAGGGATAAAAAAAATAACATTCCCATGTGTGGCGTGCCATACCATGCAGTAAATAACTATATTTCTAAATTGATTAAAAAAGGATATAAGGTAGCGATTTGTGAACAACTTGAGGAACCAGTACCGGGAAAAATTGTAAAAAGGGATATTGTTAAAATTGTTACTCCGGGAACAGTTGTGGATGAAATAAGTTTAGACCCCAAGGAAAACAATTTTCTTGCGTCTTTTTACTACGATACAAATGGTGGAAGTCTCTGTTTCTCAGATGTTTCCACTGGAGAATTTTATATAGTTTCTTTAAAGGGAGAAAGTTTTTATGATGATTTAAAAATTGAGCTGGGACATTATAAACCGTCTGAGTTAATAGTTTTAAGTGATAAAAAGAGCATAATAGATAAGATAAAGATTGAGGATTCTTTTTTCGAAGATGTGAATGTAACTGAAGTTGAGGATTATTTTTTTGAATATGAGTATTCACTTTTTAAAATAAAGAAGTATTTTGGGGAACATTCAATTGAGGGATTTGGTATATCAGAGGATAGATGTGCAATTATAACCTTTGGAGCGATTATAAGTTATATTGAGGTAAATAACCCCCTTATATTAAAACAGCCAATAACAGTTAGTTATTATCTACCCCATTCATTTTTAAAGATGGATACTGAGACAATAAGAAATCTTGAACTTGTAAAATCAATAGATGGGAATAAAAAAAGATCCCTGCTTGGTGTGCTTGATGAGACCAGGACAAATATGGGGGGAAGACTTTTAAAAAATTGGATATTAAGACCACTTTATAATTTAAAGGAAATAAAGAAGAGACAGGAATGTGTGTCTGAACTTTACAATTCTTTTGATAATAGAAGGAGTCTTAAAAATCTTTTAGAGAAAATAGATGATTTGGATAGACTTATTTCCCGTATTACTTCAGGAAATGTACTTCCCATAAATTTAATTTCACTTAAACACTCCTTAAAAATTTTTCCTGATATTAAGAATTTTATTTCTCTTTTAAAAAGTAAACGTTTTAAAGAAATGTTGGATAGGTTTGAAATATTAGATGATATTGTAAAAACTATTGATGATACACTTTATGAAGGGGAAGAACTCTATTTTTCCAGTAATTTTAAGATAAAACCTGGTTGTGATGCTGAACTTGATGAGTTAAGAAAAATAGCAAGTAGTGGGAAAGACTATTTACTTCAACTTGAACAAAGAGAAAAAGAGAGGACAGGTATTAATTCTTTAAAAATAAAATACAATAAAGTTTTTGGTTATTACATTGAAATTACAAAATCAAATCTAAATTTGGTGCCAGATAATTACATAAGAAAACAGACTCTTGTAAATGCTGAAAGGTTTATTACCCCTGAACTTAAGGAGTTTGAAGAAAAAATTGAAAGTGCTGAAACTAAGATTGAGGAGATCGAAAAGAAGATTTTTAATGATTTAAAGAAATTTATAATTGAAAATTCAGAGAGGATATTGAGATGTTCAAAAATTATTGCTGAGATAGATGTTTTCCTTTCACTTTCTGAAGTTGCTGTGAAGAATAATTATGTTTGTCCTCAAGTAAATGAAGAAAATGTTATTGAAATTAAAAATGGCCGACATCCTATCATTGAGAAGTTTGAAGATAATTTTATTCCCAATGATTTAAATATAGGTAATAAAGATGCCACATTGATGATTTTAACGGGTCCCAATATGGGTGGAAAATCCACATATTTAAGGCAAAATGGCCTAATAGTTGTAATGGCGCAGATGGGAAGTTTTATACCGGCGATATCTGGTAAAATTGGTATTGTCGATCAAATTTTCACAAGGGTTGGTGCAAGCGATAATATTTCAATGGGAAAGTCAACGTTTATGGTTGAAATGCTTGAAACAGCTAATATTTTAAACACCTGTACCCCAAGAAGCCTCGTTCTGCTTGATGAAGTGGGTAGAGGCACTTCCACTTTTGATGGCTTATCAATTGCGTGGGCAGTAGCTGAATATCTTGTTAATAGTGAAATCCATCGAGCAAAGGTTTTATTTGCAACACATTACCATGAACTTACAAAGCTTGAAAAATTGTATCCTGCTGTGAAAAACTACAGCGTAGCGGTTAAAGAGACAAAAACGGGAATAGTTTTTTTGAGAAGGGTGGTAAGGGGACCTGCAAGTAAAAGTTATGGAATTGAAGTTGCAAAACTTGCTGGATTACCTTCAGATGTGATTTTACGTGCTGAAGAGATTTTAAAAAAGCTTGAGAGAAGAAAAATAGACCTTGCAAAATATCAAAAAAGGGAAATTGAAGATGAGATGAAAAGATTTGAAAGGGGGCGGACTCTATTTGATATACGTTGAAAATTTTATGAGAGAAGCTATAAAAGAAGCTAAAAAAGCATATGAGATTGGAGAAGTACCAATAGGGGCAGTAATAGTAAAGGATGATAAAATTATCTCAAGGGGACATAATTTAGTTATTTCAGGTAATGATCCAACATTACACGCTGAGATTGTAGCCATAAGAAAAGCGGCAAATCTTTTAAAAAATTATAGGCTTACCAGGTGTCATCTATAT
>JALULU010000343.1 GCA_027040585.1 Acidobacteriota bacterium
TCACACGCTTCATATACTGGAGTACCAAGAGAAACGGATATAGCAAGGGCACTTTTTGCAATTGATGAACTTACAGGATTAATCCTTGCTGTTTCCTTTGTTATGCCAGATAAGAGCATTAAAAGTGTTAAGGTAAAATCTGTTAAGAAAAAGTTAAAGGACAAGGCTTTTGCAAAAAAGGTAAACAGGGAAGAAATTTATGAAGGTGTTGAGGAATTGGGGGTTGACCTAACCTCACACATTGAAACTGTTTTAAATGCAATGAAGGAAATTTCAGATATTATTGAGGGCAAATCAAGTTAGGGATTTTTCAATTCCCTTTTAAAAACTACACTCCTACACCCTTTCATGCTATAATATCCTTGAAAACTTTTTTTGGGGTGGTGGTTATGAAAAGGTTAACTTTTCTTCTGATTTTGGTGTTACTTTGTGGGGTTTTTGTTTTGGGGACCATAAATGGGTATACTCCATATATTAATAAGTACGTTGTAAAGTATGATCAGATTAAGGGTAATTTTGTAGATGATTCTTCACTTGAGCCACCATACTACTTCTTAAATGCATTGGATGATTACAACGGACCAAATGCAAAGAGATTAGAAGAATCTATTGAAAATGGTTCGTTTGTAGAGGGTTATTCTTTCGCAACACAAGAGAATGCTGAAAACCCCATGTTACATGGTGGAAACTACGCCCTTATCAATTTAGATGAAGATTATCTAAGTGGGAAAAAGAAGAAACCATTTCGTTTAAATGTAGAAGGGGACAAGATTGTTTGGGATAGAAGCTTATATGATAAACCTAATTTAGAAGAACCCGCTGAAATCAAAGTAGTTTATACACCTAAGATGAGTGAGAATGTTAAAGCATATGTAGAGAGGTTAGAAGCATACGCGCAAAAGATAAGGGAAAGCGGAGAGGTTTTATTAGATGGACAGGCATTTGGAGATGCGGTTGTTCCTGAACATGCTTATGTGTACTTACATAGAGATTTAATAGAAAGATTGGGTTTAAAAATCATAGATGTTTCAAAATTAAAAAATGGTGGAAAGGGTAAAGAAAAGGGGATAATAGCCAATAGGGAAAACACTCCAAAAGGGAAAAAATCAGAGAGATTTCTACTTTTAATTGATGAAGAAAAATTGGAAAAAACGTTAACCCTTGAAGCCCGTTCACCACCTGGCGCTTATAATTTGTATGAAGGAGAGAATTTTAACAAAATAGAGATTTCTAAGATTATAGGTAAAAATAACGTATTTAATGCCTACATTAGACACTTAGCAAAATTATATGATAGCATCAGAGAAAACAATCCCAAACTTTTAAAGAAGATAAAGGAAAATGGAAAGTATGTGGCTTATAAAAGATCCTCAAATATTCACAATTTAAAAGAAGATGGGAAATTAAGTAGTGAGGAAAAGGCGATATTGATTTTAGCCTACGCCTTTGATGCCAGGGAAATATGTGAAGAAATAACAGATA
>JALULU010000344.1 GCA_027040585.1 Acidobacteriota bacterium
TATGCGATTATGGAAAAATCTAACAAGGTAGCTGTTTTACCTATTAGCATAACCTGGAATGATATAGGAAGTTGGGATTCAATTTTTGAAATAGAATCTGGAAATGAGGATGGAAATATTATAATAGGGGAGGATGTGAACCTATTTTCTGTAAACAATTCACTTGTCTGGAATGATAACAATTTTAAAAAAATAGCACTCATTGATTTAAATGATATTATTGTTATTGATACAAAAGATGCGCTTTTAGTTTTTAAGAGGGGTTCAGGTCAAAAAGTAAAAGATGTTGTTAATTTTTTGAAAAGAAAAAGGGAGCAAAAAGATGAATGATGATTTAAATTTGTATTCAGGTGAGGAACGTCCATGGGGATTTTTTATAAATTTGTATGAAAATGAGAAATTTAAGGTGAAAAAGATACTTATAAAACCTGGTGAAGAACTGAGTTTGCAGCTCCATCACCATAGAGATGAGCACTGGATTTGTGTTTCCGGTGAAGGGGTTATCACCCTTGGTGATAAAGAACTTGTTTTAAAAAGAGATGAACATGTCTTTATTCCTAAGGAAACCAAGCATAGGGCAAAAAATAGCAAAGGAGATCCATTTATATTTATAGAAGTTCAGGTTGGAGATTATTTTGGAGAGGATGACATTGTCAGATTTGAAGATAAATATGGGAGAATTAAATGAGAAATATAGGGATTCTTTCAACCAGAATAAGTGGTACAGATGGAGTATCTCTTGAAATAAGTAAATGGGTTAAGGTTCTTGAGGAAAATAATTTTAATATGTTTTACTTTGCAGGTAAGTGTGATAGAGATCCAGACGTTTCTTTTGTTGTCGAAGAAGCATTTTTTGAACATCCTGAGATTAAAAGTATAAATGAAGAGGTTTTTGGTAAGTGGGTAAGAACTCCTGAAATATCTAAAAAAATTACCAATTTGAAATTTTTTCTAAAGAAAAAAATCTATGAATTTGTGAAAAGATTTAACATAGAACTTTTAATTGTCGAAAATGCTCTTTCAATCCCAATGAACATTCCACTTGGTCTTGCTATTACAGAGTTTATTGCAGAGACCTGTTTTCCTGTAATTGCTCACCACCACGATTTTTATTGGGAAAGGGATAGATTCCTTATAAACAGTGCAAAGGACTATATTGATAGGTCTTTTCCCCCCGATTTAAAGTCAATAAAGCATGTTGTTATAAACTCTCTGGCTTCTGAACAGTTGAGTTATAGAAAGGGTATTTCAAATGTTGTAATTCCAAATGTTCACTATTTTGATACTCCTTTTTTAAATGAGAAAAAAGAGAAAAAGAGAAAATTAAGGGAACTTATAGGACTTAAAGAAGATGATTACTTTATACTTCAGCCAACAAGAATTGTTCCCAGAAAGTGGATTGAAAAGTCAATAGATGTTGTTTACATGATGAGATTAAAAAATCCAACCTTAGTTATTTCCCATGCAAGTGGCGATGAGGG
>JALULU010000345.1 GCA_027040585.1 Acidobacteriota bacterium
TTTTTTGAGAGGTGATAAGGAGATGGAAGTGATTACTCATAATGGAATAGGCTTCAAGTTTAAAGGAGAAGGCATTTAAAAGATTTTTAAGGATATCTAAGAATTTTTGTTTAACGAAGTCATGTTTAAGGAGAAAAGAATCTCCAGCGACCTTTGAGATGACGTGATAAGAGATGATTTCATCGTAAAATTTAATTCTTTTAGGACGAGACATAATAAATACCTCCAGTTTTTTTTAGATTTTATCTTTAGATATAAATAACGATAAAAATTAAAAAATTTTACGGATTTTTTAAAAAAAGTGCCTGGCACCAGTTTGAAATAACGCGAAAAGTATTGATAAATAAGTATTTATAAAAAATAAAAAAAATTAATTTTTTTATTCCCTTTCGTTTATTTTTCATTTATTTCTTTTTTAATTATTTCTTGCCTGGCACCATATGCTTATAAATGTTTACCTAATTGTATATTGAAATTTATTTGTTTGTTAAAATTTTATGCCTGACACCTTAGTTTCTTATATTGACATAATCTTTAAAAAATGGTTAAATTTATATCCGTCGGGACGTGGCGCAGTCTGGTAGCGTACACGCTTGGGGTGCGTGTGGTCGGAGGTTCAAATCCTCTCGTCCCGACCATTTTTTCTGAGGGGTCCCATGTTAAATATTCTCCTGACAAATGATGATGGTATTTTTTCAGAAGGGCTTAAAGCTTTGTATGAGGAACTTATTAATTTATCCTATAATGGTAAGAAATTTAATGTAACAGTTGTAGCTCCTTCTCAGGAACAGAGTGGAGCTTCTCACTCAATAACATTAAATAGACCTCTGAGAATGGCTAAGGTCTCTGAAAATAAATTTGCAATAGATGGAACTCCTGTTGATTGCATTTTATTTGGAATATCTGAGATACTTAAAAAGATTCCAGACATGATAATTTCAGGTATAAATAGGGGTGCCAATATTGGAGACGATACCATTTACTCTGGGACTGTTGCTGCGGCAAGAGATGGGTCAATGTATAGTGTTCCTTCTTTTGCTTTTTCCCTTGAACTTGCTGAAAATATGGATTTTAGCCTTGCAGCAAAAAAAAGTATTGAGATAATAAAGAAATTTTTAGATAGGCCACTACTTTTACCCTCTGGATTTTTTCTGAATGTAAATATTCCTTCTAGTGAGATTAAGGGAATTAAAGTGGCGAGACTTAGCAGGAAATTTTCTAATCCTTTTGATGATAAAAAGCCCTTAATTTATGGAAATAATGATCCACGTGGCAAGAGGTACTATTGGATAGGTCAGGACAATAGTTTCTGGGATGAAACCGAAGATACTGATTATTATTCTCTTACACATGGTTATATAACAATAACACCCATGCACAGAGATCAAACATCATACAATCTGATAGAGGCCATGAAAAAGGAGTTTGAAATTAGTGAATGATGACCTCTATTTAAAGAAAATTGACTTGATAAATACTCTTAAAGAAGAAAATGCAATCAGAAATTTAAAGGTTGAAAAAGCTTTTTTTGAAATACCTCGAGAAATGTTTGTTAGAGATGAAGATATTTCTTTAGCTTATATAAACGCTCCCCTATCAATAGGATATGGACAAACAATTTCCCAGCCATATATGGTTGCCTATATGACCACTTTACTTAATTTAAATGAAAATGACACTGTACTTGAAGTAGGTACTGGTAGTGGGTACCAGGCAGCAATCCTTTCAAAACTTGTTATGGAAGTATATACAGTGGAAAGAATTTCTGAACTTGCAGAAAGGGCTAAAAAAATATTTCAAAATTTGGGTATAAAAAATATAAAAGTAAAGGTAGGTGATGGCACGCTTGGATGGGCTAAGTTCGCTCCTTTTGATAAAATTATTGTTACTGCAGCAGGCCCTAAAATTCCAGAATCGCTTTTAAAGCAACTTAAACCAGGTGGTATAATGATTATTCCTGTAGGTGAATCAACTTTCATCCAGACTTTGAAAATCGTCAAAAAAGATGAAAAAGGCAAAATATACATAGAAGATGACATAAAATGCGTTTTTGTAAAACTTCTTGGAAAAGAGGGCTGGTAATTTGATTTTTAAATATTTCAGAAAACTCTACGATTGGGTTATTAGTAAAGCTGATTCCAAATATGCCAGAAGCTTTCTTTTTGGCCTTTCTTTTGCCGAAGCTTCTTTTTTCCCAATTCCACCTGATGTACTTCAGATAACCATGTGTGTTTCAAAGCCAAAGAAGTCCTTTCAATATGCACTTATTGCCTCAATTGGGTCTCTTCTGGGAGCTGTCTTTGGATATTTTTTAGGTGTTAAATTGTGGGAATTTGTATCCCCATACTTTTTCAAATATGTCCCTACTTTTACATATGAGAATTTTATAAAAGTAAGTAAGTTATACAATGAAAATGGTTTTTGGGCGGTATTTACAGCAGCTTTTACACCAATTCCCTATAAAGTTTTTACGGTTTCTGCAGGGGTTTTTAGAATAAATTTTTTTCTTTTTATGCTTGCTTCGACCACTGGTAGATGCCTCAGGTTTTTTGGTGTGAGTGCACTTTTTTATAAATTTGGTGCACCTATTAAAGATTTTATAGAGAAACGATTTAACATTTTAAGTATAATATTTTTGATTCTATTAATAGGCGGTTTTTATATTATTAAAATTTTGATAAAGTGAGGATTATGAAATTATCAGTATTAATACCTGTTTATAACGAGATAGATACCTTTGAAGAAATTTTAGAAAGGATAAAAAATGCAGATATTGGAGATTTAGAAAAGGAAATAGTTATAGTTGATGACTATTCTACTGATGGCACAAGGGACTTGATTAAAAAAATTGGTGAAAAAGATAAAACAATAAAAATCTTTTACCACGAAAAAAACAAAGGTAAGGGAGCAGCGGTAAAGACTGCAATAGAGAAAATGACAGGAGATATTGCTGTAATTCAAGATGCAGACCTTGAGTATGACCCTGAGGAGTATATGCTTCTTTTAAATCCAATACTCAGTGGCAAAGCAGACGTGGTATACGGTTCAAGATTTATAACTACAAGGGAGCGAAGAGTACTTTATTTTTGGCACTATGTTGGAAATAAGTTTTTGACACTTCTTGGAAATATGTTTTCAAATTTAAACCTCACGGATATGGAAACTTGTTATAAAATGTTTAAAAGTGATATTTTAAAGAAAATATATCTTGAAAATGATGGCTTTGCCTTTGATGCAGAAGTAACTTTAAAAGTCGCCAGATTAAACGTCAAAATGTATGAGGTTGGCATTTCATACCATGGTAGAAGTTATGAAGAGGGTAAAAAAATAACATGGAAGGACGGTTTTAGGACTATATATGCGATTTTTAAATATGCATTCTCCAAAAAGGTTTTAAAGTGAAAGGTGAAGATTATAAAGATAAGACAATTGCTGAACTTGGGGAACTAAACAGGAAACTATTAAATAGAGAAGCTGAGTTAAAAAGGAGAGAATACTATCTTGAAGTTTATAATAAAATTGTTTCAACTTTAATAAGATCTACTGAATTAAAGCCTGCATTACTTGATACACTCCATTTAATATGTGAAGGAACCAAAAGTGAAATGGGGGTTATGTATCTTTTCGATAGGGAGAGAAATCTGCTCATTCCCTTTTCTGGAATAAGTTGTAGAGAAGATTTACCTTCTTTTAAAATGGGAGAGGGAATAATAGGTATTTGTGCAAAAGAGAGGAAAACGCTTACCTTTACAGACTTTTCTGAAAAAACTTATTTTAAAATTTTTTACGGAAAAGGTAAGGAAAAAGTGCCAGGCATGGTTGTATTAACTCCCCTTCTAAAAAAGGAGGAGCTTTTTGGTGTATTACTTGTTGGGAAAAACGGGAGTTATCTACCTGAGGATAAAAAATTACTTGAAAGAATTTCCATTCAGCTTACAATTTTTATAGATAATTCACTTAAATTTAAAAAGATTTTTGATCTTGCGAGAGAACTTAAAGTAAGAACAGGGGAACTTCAGAGAAAGTATGTTGAACTTGAAAAACTTTATTATGATAAGTCAAAGTTGTTTGCAAGCATTTCTCATGAATTTAAAACACCACTTAACTCTATAATTGGATTTTCTAAAATACTTCTTAAAGAATCATATGGTAAATTAAATTCAAAACAGAAAGAATTTGTTGGTTATATTCATAAGAATGGAAATATATTACTTGAATTTGTTGAGGATTTACTTTCAATTGCAAGGATAGAAAGGGGTGTAGAAAAAATAGAAATGGTGGATATTAATTTAAAAAATTTAATTGAAGAAAGTGCCAGGCACTTAAAACCTCTACTCAATAAGAAAAATTTAGAACTTGAGATCTCAATTGATGAGAGACTTAAGGATGTTAAAGGGGATGTTAAAAAAGTTAGACAGGTGTTGTTTAATCTTTTAAGCAATGCAATCAAATTTTCTAAAGAAGGGGAAAAGATAGAAGTTGGAGCGTATCCAAGTGAATATGGAGATGAAGTGAAAATATTTGTCAGGGATAGAGGTATGGGAATCCCTGAAGAAGAATTACCAAAAATTTTTGAGCCCTTTTATAAGGGGAAGGTAAGTGGGGGTACCGGGCTTGGATTGTATATTTCAAAAAGATTTGTTGAACTTCATAAGGGTAGGATATGGGTTGAGTCAAGGGAAGGAGAGGGAAGTACCTTTTTCTTTACACTTCCATTAAAAAATGAGTTAAAAGGTGGTCCCAAAATAGTTAAAATGAGGTTTTAATGTCTAAAGGAAATGTCTTAATAATTGACGATAAGGAAGAAAACCTTTTACTTCTTGAAGCCATACTTGAGCCTGAAGGATTTAAAATTTTTAAATCCCTTGATGGCAGAAAGGGGATTGAAATTGCAAAAAAAGAACCGATTGATATAGTGATTCTTGACGTTTTAATGCCTGATTTAGATGGCTACGAGGTTTGTAAGATTTTAAGAAAGGATTTTAAACTAAGATTTGTGCCAATTATAATGTTAACTGCCCTAAGTGGTAGAGTAAATAATATTAAGGGACTTGAGGCTGGGGCGGATGATTTCATATCAAAACCTGTTGACGACGATCTTTTAATTGCAAAGGTAAAAAGCCTTGTAAATCTCAAAAAAAGTAGAGATGAGGTTGAAAAGTTGAGGAATGAACTCTCATCTATGATTGTTCACGATTTGAAAACACCTGTGCATTCAATTTTAAGTTGCTGTGAACTTATAAAAGAGGAAGAGGTGTCTGAAAAGGTATTGAAATATGTTTCTTTGATAGAAAAAAGTGGGGATAAATTGAAAAAGATGATCTCAAGGTTTTTAGATATGGCAAAAATTGAGAGTGGGAAACTTTCTCTAAATCTTGAGAAGGTAAACATTGTTGATGTTATCAATATGCTCATTGAGGAATTTGATTCCATTGCTAAAGAAAAAAAAGTGAGTTTTATTTTTGATACAGAAGATTTAAAAAGCCCTCTTTATTTAATATTAGATGTGGAAAAGATTGAAGAGGCTTTTTCAAATATAATTCAAAATAGTTTTAAATTTACACCTTCTGGTGGTGAAGTTAAAATTCATTTAGAAAAAGATGACGATAAAGTCTTAATAAAATTTAGTGATACTGGGCCAGGTGTACCTGAAAATTTAAGGGAAAAAATTTTTGATAAATTTGTAAAAACACTGGATTCTAAAGGTGGAAGTGGACTTGGCCTATATATTACAAAAGGTATAGTGGAAGCTCATGGTGGTAAAATTTATCTCGATAAAAGTTATAAAAATGGCACTTTAATTGTTGTTGAACTTCCAATATCATGAAAGGAATCTGGATTCAACTGCCTGTCCCTGATTTTAATTTTTACTATCTTGACTCAAACATACCACTTGCTGCAGGATATACGATTTTAAATAATTTTGAATTTCTGAAAGAAAACAAATTAGGAATAGAAATTTTATCACAGGAAATTTCTTCCCTTGCTTCAGATTTATTTTTGATAAATTACATTTTAGAAAACAACTACGATTTGCTTTTTTTTACCTCATACATGTGGAACATTGAGAGAAATTTATACATATCCAAAAAGGTAAAGGAAATAAGAAACATTAAAACTATTTTTGGAGGACCTGAGATTTCAAAAGACTCTCCATGGTTAGGAGACAAAAATATTGATGTGTTTTTTATAGGAGAGTCTGAAGGGGATTTTAAAAAAGTATTTTTGGAGCATTTTCCTGAGGTAATTTCAGGAAAGCCTTATGATGTTTCTAAGGTGTTTAAAAATCCATATTCTGAAAA
>JALULU010000346.1 GCA_027040585.1 Acidobacteriota bacterium
GACCTGCCTAAAAGCAAGCTTGGTGTTAATATAGAAAATAACTTTGAACCTGAATTTAAAGTTATTCCCGGCAAAGAAAAAGTTATTAGAGAAATTAAAAAAGCTGCAAAATCAGCAGATAGGGTATATCTTGCAGCTGACCCTGATAGAGAAGGGGAAGCAATTTGTTATCATTTAGCCAGTGAGATAAATGGTAAAAAACTCTACAGAATAATGTTTAATGAAATTACAGAAAGGGCTATTAAGGAAGCGGTTAAAAATCCTGGAGATATAAATGAAAATTTAGTTCATGCACAATTTGCAAGAAGGATTTTAGATAGAATTGTTGGCTATAAAATAAGTCCTCTCTTATGGGAAAAGGTTAGAAGAGGACTTTCCGCTGGTAGGGTACAGACCGTTGCTTTGAAGCTTATTGTTGAAAGAGAGAGAGAAATAAGAAATTTTAAGCCAAAGGAATATTGGACTTTTGTTGCTAATTTAAAGAGTAAAGCAAATGAACTAATTAAAGCAAGGGCATATAAGTTTGATAATGGAAAAAAGTTTAAGGTTGATAACGAAAAGGATGCAAGAAAAATAGAAAAAAGTGTTAAAGGTTCAGAGTTTGTTGTTATAAATAAGAAGTCAAAAAAAGTAAAGGAAAAACCACTTCCACCATTTATTACAAGTAAACTTCAACAGGATGCATACAATAGGTTTAAATTTCCAGCTAAGAAGACTATGAGGATTGCTCAGAAATTATATGAAGGGGTTGAGATAGGAAAACATGGTAGAGTAGGGCTTATAACCTATATGAGAACTGACTCCACAAGAATATCAAATGATGCATTGAACGCTGTAAGAAAATTTATAGAGAAAGAAATAGGTGAAAAATATTTACCATCTAAACCAAATGTGTTTAAAAAATCAAACGCTGCACAGGATGCTCATGAGGCAATAAGACCCACTAATGTTGTTTTAAAACCTGCTGAGATTAAAGAATTTCTAACAAATGATGAATTTAAGTTATATGAACTCATATGGAAGAGATTTGTTGCGTCCCAGATGAAACCAGCAGAATATGAAGTTACTGAATATGAAATAAAGTCATCAAATGTTATTTTTCTGGCAAGGGGAAATGTACTTTTGTTTGATGGATTTCTTAAAATATACAGAAGTTTTTCTAAAGAAGATAATGGTGATTCATTACTGCCAGAATTAAAGGAAGGGGATGTTTTAAATTTAGAATCTTTAGAAGTAACCCAAAAATTTACACAACCACCTTCAAGATATACTGAAGGTTCTCTCATAAGAACTCTTGAAGAAAAGGGTATAGGACGCCCAAGCACATATGCCACTATAGTTTCAACAATACAAAATAGAGAGTACGTTATTAAAGAGGAAGGTAAATTTAAGCCAACTCCCATTGGTGAAGTGGTTCTGGATTTACTTGTTGAAAGTTTTTCAGATATTTTTGATTACAAATATACTGCTAAAA
>JALULU010000347.1 GCA_027040585.1 Acidobacteriota bacterium
TTTTTAAGTTATCCAAAAAAGAACCTTACTCAATCAGTAATTAATAGTCACTATCACCAAATTCTGGAACTATACAAATCAAATGTAGTGGAGAACCTTTGTCAGCCATATACTGGTGGAGGGAATTTTCTGGCACAACAGCAAGAGAACCTTCCTTTAATGGATATTCCTCACCATCGACAAAAAGTGTCCCCTCCCCCTTTAAAATTATATTCACATGTTCCCACGGGTGCTTGTGCCTTGGAGTATATCCACCCTCATCAAGTATAAAAAGCCTCATAACATGACCTTTCCATCCCTCCCTTGGACCTATTAGAAGTTTCTTCACAACCCCTTTTAAATTGTCTCCCTCAAGTTTTAAACCATCTATTTCAGAAATGTGACCTATAAACATCTAACACTCCTTAGAAAATTACTTTTTTACATATGAAAAGGAATCAATTAATTCAAGATTTCTATTAAAAACATTTACCATCACATTTTTACCATTTACCTTAACCACAACGAAATGTTTTTGTACAGAGGTGCATTTTACATTTTTATGCCACGGAGTATAAGGATCTATTGGATATGTCGGGGCACCTGCGCCACCTGAAATAATCTGCCAGAAACTATTTTTTACGTTTTTATCAATTTTACTATTTACAAGGGTTCTTGAATAGTTGTGTTCATGTCCACAAAAGAGTATGTCAACCCTATATTTTGAAAGCATCTTCAAAAGTCTTTCCCTCACTTCATTTACAAGTTCAACCTTTCCCTCATAGTACATTGCATCCTGAACGTGTCCACCATTTGGAAATGGTGGGGCATGGTCAAATAAAAACACGTGTTTAATATCCTTTCTCTTTGCATATTCAAACTGATCCTTTAACCAACTAAACTCCTCATCACAGAGAGTGCCGTTAATATTGTATTTTGACGGGTCAACCACACCGTGAGCAACACCATAAGCGGTATCAAGGCCGATAAACATTGAATTTCCCCAGACAAAACTAAATACCGTTCCCTTAAGGGGTGGGAAATTTTTCTTATGATGCTTTGGACCATTCTCAGGGGTTCTCAAATAAAAGGGAAGTATATTTTCAGGCCTTAATGGGAGTTTATAAGGAATTACCATAAATTTCCCCTTTGTTTGAACATATCCAAACATCTCATGGTCACCTCTAACCTCAAAAAAGGGAATATAAGAAGATAGATATGATGCCACTTTTCTATATGAATTAAGTTCTCCCACAAAATCCAGGGGAGAATTTGTAATAAGCGTTGCATAGTCCCCACTTCCAACAACAAAGTCAACACCGGTTGCATAAAATCCCCTTAAAACATCTTTCATCACAGCGTAATTTACCCCATACAAATTTGAGTCACTGTTTTCATAATAAGCCCTGCAATCTCCAAAAACTCCAAAGGAAAAGCTCTCATTCTTTTTACATTTTGTTTTAAAGGAGTAAATTTTTGAAGGGTTTACAAG
>JALULU010000348.1 GCA_027040585.1 Acidobacteriota bacterium
AATTAACTACCTTGTGGAAAATATTTTAAGTGGTAGTATAGTTGTTCCTAAAAATAATGGGAAAAAGCTGGAAAAGCCTGTTGCCATAGGAAAAGGTCTAAAAACAAAAGTAAACTCAAATATTGGAACATCTCCTGACCACGACGTTATTGATGAGGAAATTGAAAAAATTAATGTTTCAGTTTTATACGGTGCTGATACAGTTATGGATTTAAGCACAGGAAAGGATATAAGGGGAACAAGGAAAAAAATAATTTCTGAATCACCAATACCCGTTGGGACAGTCCCAATGTATGAAGCAGCTGTTAGAAGCAGAGATAAATACAAAACCTTCGTTAAAATGAAAGTGGATGATCTGTTTGAAGTAATTGAAGACCATGGCAAGGATGGAGTTGATTTTATTACAGTTCACTGTGGTGCCACAAGAAGTGTAGCAGAGACCATGAAAAAGCAGGGAAGAATAATGGATATGGTAAGCAGAGGTGGTTCACTTCTTGTTGAATGGATGATTTATAATGACAAAGAAAATCCTCTATATGAGTATTTTGATAGATTGCTTGAAATTGCAAGAAAATATGATATGACGTTATCTCTTGGGGATGGATTTAGGCCTGGGGCAATAGGTGATGCATCAGACAGGGCACAGATAAGTGAATTGATTGTTCTGGGTGAGCTTACAAAGATAGCAAGGGAAAATGGGGTTCAGGTTATGATTGAAGGTCCAGGCCATGTTCCAATTCATAAAATTGAAGAGAATATTAAAATAGAGAAATCACTATGTGATGAAGCACCATTTTATGTATTAGGCCCACTTGTTACAGATATAGCAGCAGGTTATGACCATATTACAGGGGCTATTGGTGGAGCAATTGCCGCAATGTATGGAGCTGACTTTCTCTGCTATGTTACCCCTGCTGAGCATTTGAGATTGCCCACAGTTGAAGATGTTAAATTGGGAGTAATTGCATCTAAAATTGCAGCACATGCAGCAGATATTGCTAAAGGTGTTCCAGGTGCAGTGGAAAAGGACAATGAACTATCAAAGGCAAGAAAGAGATTGGATTGGGATAAAATGTTTGAGTATATGCTTGATTCAGAACTTGCAAAGAAAATGAGAAAGGAACGCCCACCAATGGATTCAAATCTATGCACTATGTGTGGTGAATTCTGTGCAATTAAAGCAAGCTCTGAAGCATATTCTTTTTTGAACATTGTGTCAGATAAAGGTAAAAAATAAATAAAAGTTTTTTTGAGAGGTATTTTTATGGATTTAGAAATTGATAGGAGAAAAAACAAAAGGGTAAAAACCAAAAAACTTTTTTTTAAATTAAAGGGAAAAGATATTCACGGAAATGAAATTGAAAAGTTGGTTGTGGCGGATGATATTAGCAAAGTTGGCGCTTCATTTGAAACAGATCTTGATTTTGAAATAGGAAGTGAGATATATCTCTCTATTCCACTTCCTTCAAAAGTAATAAGAATAGAGAAAGACCCTTTAACTGGTAAAAGAAAATACGCAGTTTTATTTGAAAAATATGAGGTGGAAGAATAAAAAATATGGAGGTATTATGAAAAAAGTTTTCTTAGTATTATTAGCATTTTTAGTGCTTTCACTTTTCTCATGTGCAAGTCCACAAATAACAACATATAACAGTGGAGAAAATAGTGACAAAACAAATAAATCGGTAAAGGAAATTTCATATGGTTCTCAGGTAGATATACAAAAATATATAAAAAAAGGGAAAGTTACAATTTTTGACTTCTATAGTGAATATTGCCCTCCCTGTAGAAGGATCTCACCTCTTCTTGATAAACTTGCAAAAAAGAGAGACGATATTTTTGTAGTTAAAGTAAATATTAATAGGCCAGGTGTAAGAGGTATAGATTGGTCTTCTCCTGTTGCAAGACAATATGGACTCAGGTCTATTCCCCATTTTAAAATATACTCAAAAGATGGGAAACTAAAAATGGAAGGGCGAGATGCATATGAGTATATTTTACATATGCTGAGGGATGAAGGATTGTTAAACTAAGTATTGATGAGTGCTGAAGGAATAATTTTAAAAAATGGAATACTTGTTTTAAAAGATGACGTTGTTGTAGGAGATTTAATTATTGAGGAGGGCTTTATTGTGGATAGGCCATCCGTTCAAAAAAAACATATTGAAATAGATTGTAAAGGTTTTTATGTTTGTCCGGGCTTCATTGATATTCACTGTCATTTCAGAGATCCTGGGTACACAAATATAGAAGACATTTTTACTGGTCTAAAAAGTGCAGCGGCTGGTGGTATTACTGCAGTTTCAACCATGCCAAATACAAATCCTGTTTGTGATAACAAAGAAATTATTGAGTATCAGTTAGAAAAATCAAAGGAAATAGATGAGGTAAAATTATATCCATTTTCTTCAATGACAATGGGAGAAGATGGTAAGCACCCTGTAAATTTTTTAGAAATGAAAAAAAGTGGCGCTATTGGATTTACAGACGATGGAAAATGTGTGCAGAATAATCGTTTAATTTTTGAAATTGCTAAAGAAATAAAAAAAATTGATTCCATATTGGTAGATCACTGTGAAGATTATAGTTTAAGTAAAGATGGTGTAGTTACAGAAGGTAAAATTTCTAAAGAATTTAATTTGCCTTATCAAAACCCATTATCTGAAGAAATTATTGTTGCAAGAGATATTTTAATTGCCAAACACACTGGTGTTAAAATTCATCTTCAACATTTATCAACTAAAGGAAGTATTCAATTAGTAAAATGGGCTAAAGAAAAGGGACTTAAAGTTACCTCTGAAGTTACACCACATCATATTTATTTTTCTGAAGAAGATATAGAAGTTAAGGATACAAATTATAAAATGAATCCACCTTTAAGAAGTGAAAATGATAGAAAATACTTAATAGAATCCATTTTAAATGGGACCATAGATGTAATTGCCTCAGATCATGCTCCCCACACATTTGAAGATAAAAATAGAGGTTTTTTAATCGCTCCTTTTGGAGTTATAGGTCTTGAAACTTTAATACCCGTTGTTATGACACTTTTATTCCACAAAAATGGTATGAAAATTAACGAAATTGTGAAAATTTGTTCAACAAATCCGGCAAAATTGCTTAAAATAAAAAGGGATCTAAAAGTTGGAGAAGAAGCAAACATTACAATTATTGACCCTAAAAGAAAATTTACTGTGAATAAAAAATTTTTTCATTCCAAATCAAAAAATTCTCCATTTATAGGTAAAGATTTTATCGGTAAAGCTGTTTGTACAATTGTTTCAGGTAAAATCTGTTTTTCTGAACTATAATTTAAACTTTTTTTATTTTATTTCGTAAAATTGTTTTAATGCAAAATAAACATGGAAAATGAGGATAAAGAAATAGTGGAAAGGGTTATAAATGGAGAGGTGGGGTTATTTGAACTTCTTGTTAAAAAGTATGAAAATGGTATAGTAGGGTTCATTTATAAAATAGTTTTAAATTACGAAGATGCTGTGGAGCTTGCTCAGGAAACTTTTATAAAACTATATTCTTCTCTTGATAAATATGATCCAAAATTTAAATTTTCTACATGGTTGTTTACCATAGCAAAGAATAAGACCATAGATTTTTTAAGAAGCAACAAGTATGAAAATAATTTTGACGATTCCCGTAAGATAAAACCAAATAGGTTTTCTGATATCACGAAAAATCCAGAAGAAGAGCTTTTAAAAAATGAATTTTACGAAAAAGTGATTTTAATTATTGATGAACTTCCCATTGAATATAAAGAAGTGATAACTTTAAGGTATTTAAATAATTTTTCTTATAACGAAATATCTGAGATAACAGATTTACCTTTAGGAACAGTTAAAAATAGAATTTTTAGGGCAAAAATTTTGATAAGAGAAATTTTTGAAAAGAAGTTTGGAAAAATTTAAAGGTGTCTTGAAATATGTCAGAAAAAAAATGTAATGAAGAAAAAATATTGAGGTTTATCGAAGGAGATCTTTCCAGAGAGGAAGAAAAACTAATAAAGGAAGAGATTAAACTTAACCCTATATGTAAAAAAATATATGAATTTCATTCTTCTTTGGAAAATGAGCTTTTAAAATTAAACAATTCGGTTGAGGTGCCACAAGAATTTTCTTTAAAAATAATGTCCAAAATAAACAAATATAAACCTGAAAATCTATTTGAATTAAAAGAGGTATTTTTTGCCATAGCTGTTTTTCTGGTACTCTTTTTTATCTTATTTTTAATTAATGGAAATACAACAAATAAAGTTGTATCAGGGGTGTTTAAGGGATTTTTTGTGTCCATAAAGTCTTTATCTATCTTTGTTATAAAATTTTTACATGTGGTGTTTTTATCACTATACAATTTACTATATTCCTTTGTCTTACTTGGAAAAGGACTTGGAGAAGTAGTTTTAGAACATACTTTAATATTTAGCTTTTTTGTTATATTTACTTTATTACTTTTTATGTATAAATATAGAAAAGTAATTTTATCGGGATTTAAAAAAAGATGAAAAAATATATAATAATAGTATTTTTACTAACATTTTCTCTTTTTTCTTTTGGATATAATCTTCAAAAGGGAAAAGTCTTAAACAACAATATTTTTGCCACAAATGAAAATATTAAGATTGATGGATTTGTTAAAGGAGATATAACTTCTATAAATGGAAATGTAATTTTAGGTGGTAAAGTAAAAGGAGATATATCTGTAATAAATGGTAATGTAATATTAAAAAACAACTCCTCGGTTAATGGAAATATACTTATTATTGCCGGAGAGTTGAAAAGGGGAGAAAACACCAAGATTTCTGGCTCGATTTTCTTTTTTAATACATATAAGAAAGCTATTTCAATGCTCTTTAAACATCCTGTTAAGTATATTTTCACTTACTCATATTCTTTAAAGGACAAGTCTTTAATTTCAACCCTTATAACAACATTTGCCATTTTTTTACTGATGCTGTTTATAGTACTTTTTTTCCCTAAAAATATTGAAAATGGTTTACTTTACATAAAAAACAAAAAAGGAAAATTTATAAAATATTCAGTTTTATATTTTTTAATTTTCATACTTTTAATATTTATTTCTCTATTGTTAAGTGCCATATATATAGGGATAATATTTTTAATCATTTTTTCAATTTTGTTTGTAGCATGCCTAATATTTGGTAGGGCAATTGTATTAATTTATATTGGAAATCTCATTTTTAGGAGAAAGGGTAAATTTGTTTTAAAGCTGCTTTTGGGAAATATTATTTATTTGATTTTAAATTTTGTTCCAGGTATTGCCATTTTAAGTCATATTCTTTTGCAAATGACCTCTATTGGCTCAGCTATACTGACAAGATTTGGTAAAAAAGCATAGTTTGTGTTTTTTATCACACCTTTTTCACTTTTTTTTCACTTATTTGTTGACTTGGGACTATAGTTTTGATATTTTCATAATGAAACTGACATATTTGAGCCGACCGGGAGATTGAAATTGCTCCCGGTTTTTTTATTTATTTTTCAAAATCCATCTAAAAATATCTTCAATAACCTGTTTATCAACATTTGATGGAATTAAATAATTTTCTGGCCCTGACTTTCCCTTCACATACATAAATAGGTGATTTAAATCTGGATATTTCTTTATAGTTACATTTTTAGAATTTTTAAAAGCAATTTCCCAATTTTTAAAGTCATCCTTTGAGATATGATAATCTTTTTCTCCCCATAAAATGAGTACGGGAATTTTAATTTGTTTTAAAGTCTTTATGGGATTGTAATTTAATAAATCATACCAATAAGAAACTGGAGCCCCCAAAACAAAAGTACCTCTCTTAAATTTATGCTCTTTAATTTTAGTAATTATATCCTCTGTTTTTTTTATTTGCTCCTTTACTTTTTTACTAATTTTGCCTTTATTTAATGAAATTCTTTTGAGTTGATCAGGCATTATTTCAGCATAAAATCCCTTCGATGTGGGTGCTAAAAGAATTATACCTTTGATTTGTTTAGTAAGGGTGGCTATTTTTGGTAAAAGTGTGGCACCTAAACTGTGTCCCAATATAAAAATTTCTTTTTTATTTATTTCCTTTTCCCTTGATAGATAATCTATTGCAAACAAAACATCCTCAATTGTTTCATCATACACTGTAAACCCTGATTTTACACATCCTGGATATTCTTTCGTCCTTTTATTATATCTAAAAACTGCAATTTTTTTAGAGGCAAGCCCCCATGCAATATCTTTAAATGGCTTTTCTTTT
>JALULU010000349.1 GCA_027040585.1 Acidobacteriota bacterium
CAACGGCCAGGGCTATGGTGCGTGCCGCAATTTCAATGTTATATTTTCCTATTTTCCGGTAACTTCATTTAATGCTTAATCTTCATATTTACAGCAAGTTGCGGCATGCAATATAGCCATTGTTAGCGGCTGGTTCTATTGTCTATTTTTTTCATTTAGTCAAATATTCTTTCTTTGCCTAACATATCCTTAATGTTCTCTATATGCTGGATTTGGTTTTCCTTGTTTGCGCCATTTTCCACAGCTTCTTCTAATAACCTAAGTATTTCATTTTTATTAGAATATTGGATAGGCTCGTTATTTTGCATAATGATTTTCATCACCTCTATGATTCTATCAGATTTCACAAGAAATGTTCCCTTGGGAATGAAATTAATATCTTTTAATACACAGTCGCCATAAAACAAAATTACTGAATAAAACGGTACATTACCAGCAAATTGCCTGATTTTTTTTCTCAATTCTTCTATATGTTTTTTGTTTTGTTTTATGGGATTATAAAAGCGGTATTTCTGTCTGCCATATGCCAAGACTTGAGTCCACTGCGATTGATTCCCACTCCCAAAAATCCAGCCACTATAATCTTTTACTTCAAATACGATTATGCCTACTTTCGTAATAACAACTAAGTCTATTTGAGAAAATTCACCATTATTCTTTTCTAGATACAAGTCATGAAAAATCATTTGTGGCATTATCCCATATTTCAATAGTTTTAATACTAAATCTCTTTCCGACTGTGTACCTCTATTTGGTTCAGTAACAATTTTTAGTAATTTTTTCTTTCGTATTTTTCTGACGATAATGATTACAATAAAAAGAAATACAGATATGAAAATCCCTAAGATTATATATGAAATTGTTTGTTGAGATGAAAATTCTTTTATATCAGATACAGGCTTACTGTGTTTCAAATATTTTGAATATGCATACCCTTTCTTTTCAAAATGTTTGATCTTATACCAGTTTCCCTTTTTTGATAAAACTTTAACCTTATCTCCTTTTTTTAAAGTAAAAAGAACAGGATAATCTACTCCTATTCCTGCTCTAATATTCAAATTTGCTGTTGCAAAATAATAGTCCTTATCAGTCTTTGATAATATGATATTCTCACTTACTTTAAGTATAATAAGTATAAATAGAATTGCTATAGTAACCTTACCTATCTTTTCCATTGATATTAATCGTACAAGAAATATATCATGTTTTCTTTTTTGATAAAAACGCCCAAATAAAAACAAAAATCCACAACGCTAATGTCCAACCTCCAAAAAGATTTATCAGGAATATCAAAAAAGTTGCAGTAGAATTTCTCCCAGAAGCAATGATAGTAGGCAAAAAGTAAATAAACAAAGCTATAATGCCTAGTAAAAGAAGAAATATTATTTCTACACCAGAATATGTCATAGTTTCATTTTTATTATGTTAATATTAACACTATTACTTGACAACTTGCCGCTAACG
>JALULU010000350.1 GCA_027040585.1 Acidobacteriota bacterium
TAAATCTCATAGGATTCACATTAAAAAGTTCATCATCATTTTCTAATCTATATTTAATTACCCACTCATATACTTTCCGAAATAATCTTTCTTGCTGTAAATAATAAGCATCTAAAAACCAAAATGCTAGTAGTGGTAAAAAAGCTATAAAAGCATGATGACTATTCCCTTTAAAAAGCAAAGTACCTACGATTAAAGTAATTGTCCAAGTCTTAATACTAAAAGAGTTGCTAGCCATTCTTTTAATAATATCCTGAACTACTTTTATTTCTTCTATTAAAAATTTTTCTCTATCTATTTTAAATTCATTTTTCATATGGTCGAGTTCCTTCCAACCAATTGTTAAAACTGACATATTTTGAAGCATTTTCAAGTATCCATAATGAAGAGGATGTCTTATCTACATAGTAATATAATCCTAGATATTCCTCTCCTTTAAAATCATTTTCAAAGTTATTATTATCTTTTTTAATTGGTAATATAGCAACCATTTTTTCTTTAATCCCATCAAAATATCCAAGTTCCCAAGGCATCCATCTTGATTTCTGTGAATTTTCTGATGTTGCATAGATTAAACATTTTGACTGTTGCATTCTTTTTTGCAAAACTTCTGCAGTCCTTTTGTTAACTTCATCTCTACTTAACATTCTATCAGTAATCCAATCAACATAGACAGAATATCCCATCTCTTCAAGTTTATATTTTAATGCAGGAATAATTTCTTTATCACTGTAGCTATGGGATAAAAATATATCAAAACTTTTATAAGATTCCATGTCTATACTATCTAATGTGACATTGTCACTTTCCAGACTTACATTGTAATCATAAGACTTATCATGAGGTATTTCCGCTTGCAACAACTCATTGTAATTAAATAATGCCATACTTGTCCCTTGTTTTATAAATAAGTAGCATTCATTATTTTCTATTTACTGTAGAAAAAATTACATTTATCTTTTTTAGTAAAATATATTAAATAAAAAATACTTACTCATATTATACTATATTAGTTATTATAAAAACTATCTAAAGCATTTCAAACTAAGCTTTCTTACAGCACTTAAAATCTAACTACTTCTTCTGAATCTGGCACATCTATAGCATAATGCTTATCTTCATAATCCTCAATAAGCGTAGCTAATTTCTTTAACTCATCAAACTCATCACTATTTACTTTAGCATCCATTAACAATTCCACTCTAGTAAGCACTATTTTATACTCTTGTTCGTTTTTTATAACTTTTATCATATTCAATCTCTACAACTTTAATTTCACCACACCACCCAGCATACCTAAAAATTCAACACTATTATACTATAATAAGCACAACAAACCCAAGGACAAACAGATGCTACAAAAAATACTACTCTTAGAAGATGATAGACTATACAGCGACACGCTTAAAGATTTTTTGGAAGATGAAGGGTTTATTGTGGATGTGGCACTAGACC
>JALULU010000351.1 GCA_027040585.1 Acidobacteriota bacterium
TAAAAATATGATCCAACAAATAAACTATAGTGGTTTTACCATTGGTTCCAGTAACACCAATTGTGTATAATCTTCTTGAAGGATTGTTAAATATAAAATTTGCTATTTCACCAATTGCCCCACGAACATCTTCACACTTTAAAAAACAGATATTTTCATCATTTATTTCTTCACCGCCCAACACTGCCACTGCACCATTTTTTATCGCTTCTTCTATAAACTCATAACCATTAAACTTTTTTCCTCTAATTGCTGCAAAGATATATCCCTCTTTTATCCTTCTTGAATCATAAGAAATACCGGTTACCAAATAATCCTTGCAGTTCCTTCCTTCTATACCATCTACATTTTTTAAAATTTGAGAAAGTTTTTTACTCATTTTTTATTTCCTTTAAAATTTTTTGAAACTTCCAAAATTTTATTTAAATCTCTGGTAAAATAAATTGTACACTGGGTTCCCTTAGGCACAATTGATCCAGGTGGTGGGTCCTGTCTATAGGCAATAAAATCTGAATTATAATAGTAATTTCCCGCTTTTGAACTCCACATACTATCAGCATCGTCAAACTCTCTTATTGTCAAACCATTTTCACAACAAAGTTTTATACAATCACGCTTGTTATGGCCTCTAAAGTCTGATACAACAACTTTTTCAGCGTCATCTGCAACATCAAATAAAACTATTTCTTGTTCACTGTCAAAAGGTTCATTTGAAAAATTTACATCAGCAAAGTCACTTTTTTTACCTTTAATTTCAAAGCTGTCTTTACTTTTCTTATCATTGCTTACAATTAAAGTTTTCTCCACATTGTTTTGCTCTTCAATATTTTCTGGATGGTAAATATTTAATATTTTCAAACTACTTTCTGCTATTTCTTTAAAAATAGGTGCAGCAACTTCCCCACCATAAATACCATTTTGAGGAGAATCCACAAAAACACCTATTACGAATGCCGGTTTTTCAGCAGGCACAAATCCCACAAAAGATGCAAAATAGTTCTTGTCTGAATATTTCCCAAGTTTAGCATCAAACATTTCAGCAGTACCTGTTTTACCTGCAACCTGATACCCTGGAATGGATGCTAATCTTCCTGTTCCTCTATCCACAACACTAACTAAAGCCTTTTTCAATTGTTCAACTGTATTTTCTTCAAGTACTTTAACTTTATAAATTTTTATATTTTTTTCTTTTCTAAAATTACTTGAAACTATTTTTTTCACGAGGTGAGGTCTTACAAGATAACCACCATTAGCCACAACACAATAAGCTCTAACCATCTGTAATGGTGTTACCCCAAGCCCCTGTCCCATGGACATATAAGCCAATGAAGTTCTCTCCCACAACTTATAATTTCTTAAAGATCCCTTGCTCTCACCTGGTAAATCTACGCCTGTCTTTTCACCAAATCCAAATCTTTTCATATAATTATATACTGTTTTATCCCCTAACTT
>JALULU010000352.1 GCA_027040585.1 Acidobacteriota bacterium
TTCTGCGTATTGCAGGAGGGCATGAACACGATTGTCTGATCCTTGGTGCATTTGGATGCGGAGCTTTTAAGAATCCGCCCAAACACATGGCTGAGCTTTTCAAGGAAGTATTCCAAGAACAGGAGTTCCTCAATCGTTTTAAGGTAGTTGTGTTTGCAATTTTAAACGACCACAATAACAGAAAAGAGCACAATCCAAGAGGGAATATGCAGCCGTTTTTAGAGGTATTTGGTTAAAATACAAAAAAAGGAGCAAGTCTTATGAAAAACTCAGACCTTATAATATTTAAAGGCCATAACAACAATACTCTGTCATTTTTCATCAAAGGCTATGAATATCCGGACTGCGATAAAGATACAGATAAATATGATAAAAACTGGCTCAATGTGTGGGTAAAAGTCAAGAGCAGTGGTGGTGAGTATGAAGCCCAAGACCCTTCCATGCTTACATGGGAGCTAAAAGAGTTATTGGATTGGTTTGTCAGTATTTCTAATGGTAGGATTCCAAAATATAAGACAATGAGATTTATAGAGCCTACTATATATTTTGAACTTCAAAATGAAAATATTAAAGAAGAGGCTAATATCAATATTTATCTTTGCTGTGAGCTTAAACCAAAGGATATAATAGGTGCCGATAAAGAAGATGATTATGTCTTTGCAACGAGACTCAGCTTAAATGAAGTTAACGGCATAGTAAATAAAATAAAAAAGCTTATTGATAAGTATCCAAAGAGGTGAATATGAGATCCCGCCCCATATTTTGTGTAAATTTCTCTTACACCCCCATTATACTAAATGCCATTTAATCTTTCATTCCTTTAATAGTACACTGGTCATTTTACAATCCATCACATTTTCCCGAGAACTCTTTTGCCGTTAACAAGTTTTGCAACCAAAGGACTAAGAAATAGTGTCCATATAATGCCTGAAAATCTGTTATTGCTTTTATCCAAAGCATTATTTCCAGAAGGAGCAAATACATCTAACAACTTAAAAAGGTAAATCCAACCCAATACTGCCTTTGCTATTCCTACGGAAAGAATAAGAAATATGCCCTTTCCTCTATTATAAATAAATGATGTATATATTATGTAAAGCGTGTTTAAGGCAATCAGAACAAGAGCCGCAAGTACCATATTGTTATTCGTTGCATTATCTGTAGCAAAATACTCTAAAAATCCTAAAATTATGAAAATGACAAAGGGCAGAAAAGATAACATCAAGTCTTTAACATCAAAATAAAAAACCGCTTTATCTGTAACGCCAAAATAGATGCCTGCAATAACTAAAATAATACACAATATAAATATAGCTGCTGCTACTAACAATAAACAACTCCTCTGTCGGTTTTGCCCAATTTATCTATGTAAAAAACAATGTACAATTTAATTCCATAGCAATCAAGATGTTTTCCGGCAATGTTATCTTTTTTGTGACACTTTTG
>JALULU010000353.1 GCA_027040585.1 Acidobacteriota bacterium
TGCAAAAGGCTAAACTTAACCTTACCAACCGATAAAACCTTAGTCTCAACATCCAACAAATCCCCAAGCGTAGCCGATTTCAAAAAATCACACTTCAAAGACTTAACAACAAACCCACTCTGAGACTTAGCATCAAACGGCGACAACCCTCGCTCAAACAAAATCTCACTCCGAGCCCGCTCACAAAAATTTATATAATTAGAGTGATAAACAATCCCACCAATATCTGTATCTTCAAAATAAACCCGTATTTTCATAATTACTTTTCTTTTATTTCCAATATCAAATCAAAAAGCTTTTTAAAATGTTCAAAATCTTCATCTTTAAAACTTTTACACATCATTGATAATTGATTTTTAGCTTCTTTTTCAATACTATTTTTATTGATGTTTATAGTTGTAATATTTATAGCTTCTTTATATGCCAAATGTAGTTTGTTTTCTGGATACATATTTTCTATTTCAAAACTTTTTTCATAATCATAAAAAGGCAAATACATATAATAGAAATTTTCACTCTTTCCTAATGAAGCAAATTTTTTTCTCATTGCACTTTTCCCTATAATTTCTTTACCTTTTTCATCACAATCAAAAATACCTATATATTTTTTAGTTTTATCAAACATATTAAATGATGATTTTATTCCAATCAAAAGTTGTTTAATATTATCTGCACCATTTACAGCAAATATATCAAAATCCAAATCTTCATAGTTATTTTTTAACCGTTTAAATGCTTCTTCTATATGGATTTTGTCGTGTTTGCCTTCTACAAGTAAAATAATATCTTTTTTTGAAGACAAAAATATATTTTGTTCTTGATAACTCCAAATTCCGTCTGAAATTTCTGCAAAGACTTCTTGTTTGTTTTTATTTTCTATCTTTCCATCAGTAAGCATACAAATATGTTTTTCTTCAAATGCATGAGTAAGTGTAGGAGAATGTGTTGTAAGTATATTTTCTCTATTTGAATACTCTTTCAACATTGTCTTAATCTGAACTTTATTTGCAACATGGATATTTGCATCTGGTTCATCCATTAAGATAAGTGAATTTTCATCTGCCAATATCTCTAGAGCCGCTCTGATAAGTATCTGTTTCTTTTCGCCCTCACTTAAGTAAATAGTATCAATATCATTACTAACAATCTGTAGTTTTTTTATTTTATTTTTTTGCCCTACCATACCAGTAAGTTGAACAAAAAGATCTTTTTCTGCTGGTAAATACTCTAATGATTTAAACTCTTCAAGAGTAAAAAGTTTCTCATCTTCATTATTTGATAGCTCATTTAAGAAAGTAGTTTGTTTTTGTATCAGTTCTTGATTGAAACCAAATGATATCTTTATATTTTCTAAGGAATTATTATTTAGTATTTTTTTACAAAATTCTCTATTGTCATCAAGAACAGATTTTAGCAATGACAATAAAGATATCGTCCAGAAAAAACTATTTATATATAACATCTTCGGTAAAGTTGGAATTGATTGTGCCTCTCTGACACTTTTTTGAAATTTTCTAGTAAAAGGTTCATAATACTGTTTCAAAATTCTAATATCATCACCACTATATATCATCAAAACATTAGATGGTAAATATTGTTCTATTTGGGAATCATTTAGTTCATTAAAATTATTATCAATATATTTGGCAAAATAGTAATCAATAGTATCATTTTCTTTCACGACATTTATAGCTATTAAAAATTCATTGAAGATATATTCTACTTTATAGCTAAAATCAATTTTCTTTCTTCTGCTATTTTGAATATTATATAAATCTGCAAATATCGCACTAATTGCTTCTAAAACATTGCTTTTTCCACTGCCGTTATTGCCAATTAAAACGGTTATGCCCTCTTTATCGCTAAAATCTATTTCAAAATCATTTAGATTTTTAAAGCCATCTATCCAAAGTCTTTTAAGCCTCATTAAAAATCTCTCTTTCAAATTTTTGGAGTGCTAAAGTTCTATTTTGCTTTGCTTGTTCTTTTAGTGTTTCTATCTCGTCTTTTATTTTTTGGATATGAGTTACTATTTTATTTTGGATGTCTATAGGTGGTAATGGAATTTTAAGATTCTCTAAATCTGGTTTAGAAATTTGTTTAAATGTTGATCCTCTTCCTAGTGATACTATATTCTCTTCAAATAACTCCAAAATATTTATTAAATAATTTACTAAAACAATATCTTGATGCACCCTAATTACAGAAACTCCTCTTCCTAAATAGTAAGCTTTATCTAGAATAAAAGGTTTACCTATTGTTGCTCTTACCAAATATAATATGTCACCTTTTTGTGATAATTTGGAATTGCTTTCTATATACCTTCTAGAAATTATTTTTTTATTTTTTATATCTGATGCACCTCCAATAAATTGATACCCTTTGGGAGTATTACATAATTCGCTACTTTTAGGTGAGTTTCCCATAATGATATTGGCTATATCTTTTAAATTTTTGAATGAATATTTAGATTTTAAAGTATTTGATTCCATCAAATCATAAACACTCCAACTAGTTTTTAAATATGAAAAATTAATCAATTTAAAAACATTATTTTCTAATATAGTGCTTATTTCAATGCCAAGTTGTTCATAAAGATACTCTTTAATTTCCTTTTCTTTCTCTTCAACCTCCATATCTTGCTGGTTTGCCAAATCAATCTTACTTTGATAATCTGATACTATCTCTTTTTGTTTCTCCAAAGGAGGTAAAGGGATTTTAACATCTAAAAATTTCTTTTCGTCTATTCTTTGTCTTCCCGTTGTACCGCTACTTGCACTTTGAGCAAATTGCATAAATTTTTTTGTTGTAGTTATAAGAACTAAAAACAAGGGTTCTATTTTTGTTGTATCTATATCATAAGCAAAAAAGTCAGCTGTAATAATTGCACCATCAACCTCTTTGGTTGCCAATCCAAAAGCTCCGTTTCTTGCATCTATTTTTGAAAGTAAAAATTGTCCTTCTTTGATAAGATACTGTTTTTTCGTTCCTATATTTTTACCGTAAACTTTATCCCTTAAAACAATTCCTTTGTTATAAAGTTTAATAGTAACTCGTTTATACTCCACATCATCTTGCACAATGATTTGTGTTTTATTTCTTGTTAAAAAATCTCCTATTCGCACAAGTTCATAATCTTGGTTATAGTTAAACTGAGACTCTAACAGATGAGCAACACTCCAGTTAGTACAATCTTGAAATCTTATATATTGAAGCGATACACTCATGATGCTTTCACATCCCAAAGTCTCTTTTCTTTTCTATACTTTGTAAAAAGTTCCAAAAGTTTTGGAAGCTCGTTTTCTCCCTCTTCGCCTGTTGTGGTGATACCTGCTTTTTTGATATCTGCGATAGGTATTTCATAATCAAACTGCTCTTTTACTTTTTGTTTTATCTCCTCTTCTATTTTTGTTTTTAGAGTTTTTAGCTTCACTCTTGGCTCTTTTTTCTCCTCTTTGCTTGGTGCTTCTTTGCCTCTTAGTTTTAGTTTTTCCTCTATAGGCTTTACTTGACTGCTATATTTTGCTTCTATCTCTTTGGTAGCTTTTTCTTTTATTTCCTTATACTCTTTTGCCTCTTCTTCAGTAAATTTTCTAAAAAATACTAAGCTTGTTTTAACAGTGGCTCCAGAGCTTATAAACACATCTTGAGGCAAAGAGGTGATAAGCAGTATTTTAGCCCTGCTTTCAAAAAACTCTCTGGCACTTTGTAGGTTTGAACTGTTTAGCACACCTTCGGGCAATACTATCCCCATCCTTCCACCGGGTCTTAGCAAATCCAAACATCGCTCTATAAAAAGCACTTCGGTAGCTCCAGAAGTTTTGCCAACTTTAAAAAGCTCTCTTATAGGCTCACCGATATTATCGGTAACTTGCTTCATCTCTTCAGTATAAATATCTCCGTATGCATCGATATATTTTTTTATCATCTCTTTATTTGTATATCTGTCATCTTCTTCTACAACAGGGAATTTTTTATCTAATGTTGTTCCAAAAGGAGGATTGGTTAAGATAACATCAAATCGGTTTCTAAATATACCGTTTACATTAAGCAATCCATCGTTATGGTGTATGCCGTTGTGTCCATCTCCGTGCATTATCATATTCATCTTGCTAACCCTTGCCATTCGTGGGTTGGCATCTGTACCATAGATAGACTTGTGCGAAAGTTTTTTTATTTTATCCTCTTGTTTTTTGTTTACTTCTGCTAAAAATGCTTCATACTCTTGATTTAGCTTTTCATCGTTTATTTTTTTTAGATATTCATTTTTTTCTGCTTCATATTTTTTAAGCTCTTCCCCTTGCAATTTAGCCTCTTCTTCTTCGCTTAGCCGTTTAAAACTTCCAAAAAGTTCTTCAAATTTTTCTCTTTTGAGCTTTGCAAACTCTTTGTCTATCTCTTCTTTGATTTTTTCGAATGTCTTAATGAGAAACCCACCACTACCTGCACACGGATCACAAATAAGCTCATTTTCTTTTGGATCAAGCAGATGAACGATAAAATCAACAATTACCCTTGGTGTAAAAAACTGCCCCAGTTCACCTCTAAAAGTTTTTCCTAAAAATTTCTCGAAGGCTATACCTTTTACATCTGCACTTGTTGAAGTCAAGTTATATATTTGAAGCTCTTTGACTATTTGTTCAAAACTTTTTTCTCGTAGTTTTATTTTTTCGTGTTCATCAAAAATATTGTCATCTTTAAACTCTTTTTTTACATCTTCAAAAAGTCTTTGCATATACGAAGTCTCGGTCTCACTAGCTCCTCGTACCATATTCCAAGCCTCTTTTTGTTTTTCAAACTGCTTAAGAGAAAATATCGCCTCTTGTTTTGGCTTTCGTTCATACATAATTTTAATAAATAAAATTTTGCTTATTTCATCAAAAGAGGCTTCAGGCGAGAGCTTGTCGTTATTTCGAATGATATTGTGGCATTTGTGCAACAGTGTTGCAAATTCATTACCTGTAAACTCTTTGGTTTGTGCCAGTACATCTGATAACTTTTTATCGTCAAGTATGTCTTTTGCTAATGGAATGTCATTTACTGGTTGTAAACTTAGCGGAAGTTCCTCTTCTATTGTTTTGTAAACTTGTAGTTCATGACCATTAGTAATAGCAAAAAGTTTTGCTCTGCTCCAAGTTGCATAGTTATACCCTTGATAGCAATCTTCAACTTTAAGTTTTATTGTATCTGCTTTTAATTCCACAACCAAAAAAGCAGTTTTTTTCTTTTTTTTCTCCTCTTCACTTCTCCATACAACTATATCCGCACTGGCTCGTCCTGTACCTCGTTGAGAAGTAGTAAGTTTGACTTCTTCATCCATTTGCTCAAGTTTATAACCATAGTCATTGATGAGTTTACAAATAAACTCTTGCCTTACAATCTCCTCCGGTTTGGCATCAAGGTATTTTTTTCTTAATGGTGAATATATTTTTTTCTTTGTGCTGTCTTTATATTTTGGTTCATATATCTTTTTTTGTTTTTTATTGCCGTTTTTATCTTCGATTTCTACCATTGTTACAGTAAAAAGTTCATCGTAATTCATATTATATTTTTACCTTTCTTTTTGCCATTATCAAAAATAATTTTGAGGACGCTTATAGTTTCTCTTAAATTTATTTAGAGAAACTATAAACCCCTCCTGCCTTTTGATTCAACCAAACTAAAGCTTAAGTTTAACAAATTTTAGCAAACTTTGACTAAATAGCTGTTTGATAATGGATTAAATATAAGATTTAGTTAATTTACTTTGATTTGATTAGTTACAGTTTGATTTTATTTACTTAATTTAGAAAGAAATGCTAATTTTATTAATAAAAAGTGGAGGTAAACTACTCCATTATTTTTTTGATACCGATATAAACTCATCATATTCAACACAATAAGCCGTTAATTTACAAAAGCCCTCTTGGTTATAGCAACATCCAGTATCTACATTTATACAGTTGCTCTTGCTTTCAAGATTTTGCACCGGTGTATGTCCGTAAATATTTAAAATAGCGCAATCTTTGCAAGTTAAATCTCTTGTTCTAAGGGCAATTTCTCTAAACTTGCTAAGGGCTTTTTTATTCTCTCGCAAATGCCAAACTTGGGTAATATTGCTGTGCGATACAACAACCGGCAATTTGCTTTTGTGCTTTGCATTTAGCTCTAAATATATTGGCAGATTTTGCATCCACTC
>JALULU010000354.1 GCA_027040585.1 Acidobacteriota bacterium
GATATTAATATTAAAGTAAAAGATGGAGTAGTTGTTACCAATGAAGATGATAAAAAATTAAAAGATTACAAAGTTATTACTTCATCTCATCCCATACCTGATGAGAGAAGTATTGATGCCGCAAAGATTATAATTCAAAAATTCAAAGAGATGAATGAAGACGATTTTTTTATCTTTCTGCTTTCAGGTGGTGGCTCGGCCCTTTTAGAACTTCCTATAGATCCTATAAATCTTGATGATCTTAGAAAAGCAACTGATATTTTTTTAAAAAGTGGAATGGATATTTTTGAGCTAAATACATTGAGAAAGCATCTTTCTCAAATTAAGGGTGGTAAACTTGCAAGGTTTACAAAGGCAAGGGGAGTGGTGCTTATACTTTCTGATGTTATAGGAGATGATTTAAAATCTATAAGTTCCGGACTTCTTTACTGCGATTCTACTTCATATAAAGATGTGGGTGAAATTTTAGGAAAATATAATCTATGGGATAAAATTCCTGAAAATGTTAAAAATGTTTTTAAATGGGGATTAAGTGGGGAAATTGAAGATACACCAAACATTGAGAATGAGAGGGTAAAAAATATTATCGTTTCAAATAACTCCTTTGCCTTAAAAAAAATAAAGGAAAAGTGTAAAGATTTTGGTATTAATGGAAAAATTATTACATCTACTTTAAGGGGGGAAGCAAAGGAAGTTGCAAAAGCACTTATTTCAATTGGTGAAGGAGTGTTAAGTAGTGATGAAAAAAATTACAATTTTCCACTTTGTCTTATTTTTGGAGGTGAAACCACAGTAAATGTATATGGAACTGGAAGGGGTGGGAGAAATCAAGAACTTGTACTTTCTGCTTTAAATGAAATTAAATACAACAAAAATTTATCAATTTTAAGTGTTGGTACTGATGGAATTGATGGAAAAAGTGATGCAGCAGGTGGTGTAGTTAACCGGGAAAACTATGACATAGCAGTAAAAAACAGGTTAAACTTAAATTTATTTCTTAAAAACAATGATTCGTCTACATTTTTGAAGGAGGTAAATGGTTTAATTACTACAGGTAAGACAGGAACCAATGTATGTGATATAATCTTATTATTAATAAATTATTAAAGGAGGTAGCTGTGGACTGTTTGAGATTTTTAACAGCCTTAAGAGATGAAGCAAGGAGAAAAATTGAAAAAATTTCAAGTGCTGATATAGTTATAGGAATTCCAACTTATTATAGTTGTGGAACCATTGAGTTTGTTATAAATGTGATTTCTGAAGGATTAAACAAACATTTTCCCGGAAAAAGAGCGGTAATTGTTATATCGGATGGAGGGTCAACTGATGATACGAGAGAAGTTGCAAGGGAAGTTGAAATCACAAATTTTAATCAGGAAAAAATAGTTACGATTTATAGGGGAATACCGGGAAAGGGAAGTGCCATCAGGGCAATCTTTGAGGCAAGTAGTTTTTTGGGGGCAGATGCCGTGGCACTATTTGATTCAGATTTAAAGTCCATAAAACCTGAATGGGTTAAGAATGTCCTTGCACCAATTTTCTATGGTTATGATTTTGTAACGCCATATTATACGAGATATAAGTTTGATGGAACCATCACAAATACAATAGTTTATAATTTAACAAGGGCGCTTTTTGGGGCGAATATACGCCAGCCAATAGGTGGTGATTTCGGAATTTCAAAGGAGTTAATAAGAGAATATTTGAGAAAAGATGTCTGGGAAAGTGATATTGCAAAATTTGGAATTGATATATGGCTTACAGTTGAGGCAATTGTAAATAAATTCAGAATATGTCAGGCAAAGCTTGGTGTAAAAATTCATGGGGAAAAGGATCCTGCATCTGATTTAAGTGGTATGTTTACTCAGGTTGTGGGCACAATTTTTCAATTGATGATTGATCATGAATCCTTCTGGAAAGATATAAAAAAAAGTGAGGAAATTCCAGTTCTTGGAGATATTTCTGAGGAGGAGCCACGTTCTTTTTCAATAGATAAAAAGACGCTTCTTGAGTACTTTAGGGCAGGATATAAAAATTTTGGTTCTGTATGGAAAAATATCATATCCCTTGATAATTATAGAGTTATTGAAAATTTATATAAAATATCAAGAAGGTCTCCAAACAGAGTGATTTTGCCAGTAAAAAACTGGGCACATATTGTCTATGACTATGCAATAGCCTTTAAAGAAACTGAGATACAGAGGTTTAAACTTTTAAGTACCCTCATTCCAATTTATAATTTACGTGTGGCATCAATGGTTAATGAACTCCGTGATATAGACGACTTAAACGCTGAAAAATATTTTGATGAACAGGCAGAGGTCTTTGAGATGGAGAAAGAATATTTACTAAAAAAATGGTAGGAGGGTTTTAAAATGGCTGATTTTTTTCAAAACGGTGTTATTACAACGCTTCAAAAACTTGGTAAAAGAAACTTAGAGGAAATTGAAAAAGAATTAATAGAATTTCCCAAAAGAAATAGGGCGGTTTTGTTGTTACCAGCTCTATACTCTGAATTTGAAAGAGAGGCAATGCCCTCTATTCTCGAAGAGTTAAAAAAAGTGAATTACTTAGATATGATTGTTCTTTCACTTGGTATGGCACATGAAGAGGAATTTTTGAGAGTAAAAAAAATAATGTCTCAACTTCCGCAAAAGGTTAAAATTGTCTGGAACCAGGGTGACAGAATACAGAGTCTTTATAATTTGCTTGAGGAAAAGGGGTTCATTGCAAATATTCCTGGAAAAGGTGCTGCAGTATGGATGGCGATGGGATATATCCTTTCTGGAAATAGGAACGTGGTTATAGCACTTCACGATTGTGATATAAAAGATTATAGCAGAGAATTACTTGCAAGGCTTATTTATCCACTTGTAAGACCAGGTGCAAATTTTGAATTTAGCAAAGGGTATTATGCAAGGGTGTCAGGCATGCTTTATGGTAGGGTTACAAGATTGTTTGTTACCCCCTTGATAAGGTCACTTAAAAAATTACTTGGAGTTAATAAGTTTCTTGAATATCTCGATAGTTTTAGATTTATACTTTCTGGAGAGTTTGCATTAATTGGAGAACTTGCAAGAGGTATAAATATTTCACCTTCGTGGGGGCTTGAAATTTCCATTTTAAGTGAAATTTACAAAAATACAAGTGAAGACAGAATATGCCAGGTCGAGTTGGTTGAAACTTATGAACATAAACATCAGAAGTTGTCCATTGAAAATCCCAATCGCGGACTTTTAAAAATGGCTTCAGATATTGCGAGAATTCTTTTCAGGATTTTAAGTGAAGATGGAATAATTATGTCTGAGGCGTTTTTTAGAACACTAATTACAACATATATAAATTTTGCAAAGGAAACTGTGGAAAAATTTTATGCACTTTCGATGATAAATGGTTTATCATATGACAGGCATAGGGAAATTAAAACTGTTGAAGCCTTTGCAAACACCCTTTCAAGAGCAAAGGATGACTTTATTAAGGATCCTATGTCAATACCTGTTTTATCTTCATGGAATAGAGTTGAAGCTGCTATTCCAAATTTTATGGATTTAATTAGGGAGGCAGTTGAAGAGGACAATAAGTAGATAAGGTGATATATGCAGATTGTATATGTTTTTAAAAAAATACCTCATCATGCTAAACATTCTGGTTACGATAGGTTAGCATATTACGTTGATTCATATCATTATAAACCGGGTAAAATTGCCTGTTTTTTGAAGTGTGGTTTTGAGAAGAAAATTGTGAATTTAAAAAGGGTGAATTATACCTGGTATAAACCTGAAAGTTTTGCAATTGAGAGTGAAATTATTATAAGACAGCACTTTGTTAAGAAAACTATTTTTCATTTTTTATATGGAGAAGATGCATATAGATACTCACATAGGAGACTTTATAGAAGAAAAAACAGGATGGTGGTTTCTTTTCACCAACCTAAAAGCAGTTTTTTTGAGCCCTTTTCAGAGGAAGATATTCCTCTTCTTAAGAAGATTGATAAAATTGTAGCAATGGGAAATAAACAGGCTGATTTTTTGAGGGATCTTGTTGGTAAGGGGGAAAAAGTTGAAGTTATCCCTCATGGAATTGATGTGGATTTTTATAAGCCACCTGAAAAGAAGTATGAAAAGGAGTATCTTGAAACCATTTCAGTGGGTTGGTGGTTAAGGGATGTGGATATGATTAAAGATGTTATAAAAAAAATTAACTCACTTGGCTTAAAAGTTAAATTTAACATTGTAACCTTTGACTGGTGTTTTAAATTTTATGAGGGTCTTAAAAATGTAAATCTTCTTACAAATGTTCCGGATAAAGATCTCCTTAAATTATATCAAAGAAGTGATTTATTACTTTTACCTCTTAAAGATTGTACTGCAAATAATGCTGTACTTGAGGCTATGGCTTGTGGACTTCCTGTGTTTACAACCTCAGTTGGAGATATAAAAGATTATTGTGAAGATGAAAATTCTATTTTTGCAAAACCAGGTGATTCTGATTATCTTGTTGATGCCATTTCAAGATTTTATAGTGATAGACAAAAACTTAAAGAAATGGGAAAAAAGAGTAGAGAACATTCCCTTAACTTCAGGTGGGAAAATATAGCAAATATGTGTTTAAATATGTATAAGGGGTTGATTTAAAAATGAGAAAAATATCTTTGCTATTCATTTTGACAATTTTTATTTTTACCTCATTTTATTTTGCCCAGGAAAAGAGAAGAGTTTTTAGAAGGCCAGTATTGATAAGAGATGACAGAACAAAAGAGAGTGAAATTCCTAAAGATGAAGTTTTTAAATTGGATCCCAAAAAATCAAAAAAAAATATGGAAGTTGGAAAATTCTATTTAAAACGTAAAAAGTACGATGCTGCGATTGTGAGATTTATGGATGCTGTTAAATACAATCCTAAAAATGATGAGGCAAAATATTTACTAATAAAGGCACTTTATAAAAAGGGAAATTTAACTGAGGCTTATAACATAGGAAGTGGCTACTTAAAACAGAAAATTTCTAAAAAATATAATAAAAAAATTGAAAAATTGGTTTTAAAATCTCATGAAAAAATGAAAAATAGAAAAGTTGGAGTGAAGGAAAAGATCTCTCCAATTAACATAAATTAAAAAGGATTAAAAAGGGTAAGATCTTTATATTATATTCAAACATCGAAAAACAAATTAACTTAAAAACTTACATAGCAATTTTATGGTAAAAGACAAAATTTTTGTGTGACACCATTTCAGTTTCAGGTTTGCCACGAGAATCCCTTTTGCTAACTTTCTGCTCATATTAGAAAGCTATCTAAAAGATAATGGAAAAGGTAAGGTGATGGCTTTAAAAATTTAAATCCTTTCCCATTTAAAATCTTTTATGTTTCTTTCTTCTTTACTAAAATTTAACCCTATTAAATAAATTTCCTTTACTTTATTTTTGTACTTTTCAAAATATTTTTTCTCTTTAATTTGCTTTAGGGGATCTTCTTTTGCGTCAACTTTAAATTCAATTATATAAGCCTTATCTGGAATGAGAATTGTTAAGTCAATCCTTCCTTTATTTGTAACATCTTCAGCTATTAAATCAACTCCAAGGGATGAAAGGAAGGAATAGATAACACTTCCATAAAATCCCTCATAACCTGCTATCTCATTTTTTGTAAAGTTTGTATAGGGTATTGAGGAAAATAGGACTTTAAAATTTTCAATTAGACCCTCTACATCTCCCGCAATTAGATATTCTTCAAGTTTATTTTGAAGCCCTGTTTTTAAATTTGAACTTAAGCTGGAAAGATACTCTAAAAGTATGTTGTTTAAACTCTTTTTAACCTCAAGATTTGGATAGGAAAGTTTATAAATTAAACTGTTATCAAGCCTTTTTCTTGTGCTCTTTATTGTCAAATATCCTGTCTGCCAGAGGAGGGCTTCAATTTTCATTGTATATACATCGAAACTCCCAAGTAAACTGTCTGTTGCCTCAATTTCTTCAAGCTCTGGTATAAAATACTTTTCCCTTTTCATCAACTTTATTAAAAACGTTGGACTCCCTGTCTCAAACCAGTAGGGCTTAAATTTAAGTCCCTTTTTTATAAACAAAAGTATATCAAAGGGATTGTAAACCTTTTCTCCAAGCCATGAATAACCGTTATACCATTTTCTTACCTCATCTCTATTTGCT
>JALULU010000355.1 GCA_027040585.1 Acidobacteriota bacterium
TAAATTTCAGTTTTTCCCTGTATTTTTTCCCTGTCCAGGAATCAATCTTACTTACAATGCTGTATTTTGGAGTTCTTACAAAGGAAGATTTCAAACCAAAAATAGCCTCCACCACACCTTTACCATTAATCAGAGAAATACCAACCCCTAAAGCCATAGCAAGAGGTATAAGAAACGCCCTTTTTTTCCAATCTATATACAAAGCCCTTTGAGATTCTAAGTAAAACAAAAAAACAAAAAGCGTTGAAAACACAAAAATAGGTAGATCCAAAAACATCATTTCAAAAATTCCCTGATTATACCTGACAATTATAACAGGTAAAATCATTATAGATAGTAACACCATCAAAGGATAAGATATATTACTGGAAAGATGGAAAAAACACTCTTCCTTTATTTTTTTATCAATATCGCTTTTTAAAATTGTAGGTAGTAATTTCTTACAGACCTGCATTCCACCTTTAGCCCATCTATTTTGCTGTGATTTAAATCCATTCATTTCAACCGGTAATTCTGCGGGACAAACTATTTCAGGTAAATAAACAAATTTCCAGCCTTTAAGCTGAGCCCTCAGGCTTAAATCCAGATCTTCAGTTATTGTATCATGCTCCCATCCACCTGCATCCTCAATAGCTTTTTTTCTCCATAGTCCTGCGGTACCATTAAAATTTACAAAAAATCCCGCCCTGCTTCTGGGAAGAGATTCAAGCATAAAATGTCCATCTAACAAAATAGCTTGAAGTTTAGTAAGTAGAGAATAATCCCTATTAATATGTGTCCACCTTGTCTGAACAATTCCAACACTTTCTTCAGTAAAATAATCTACAGTTCTTTTTAAAAAATCCTCTCTTGGCAAAAAATCTGCATCAAAAATTGCAATTATATTCCCCTTAGCTGTTTTTAAACCATTTTCAAGAGCCCCAGCTTTAAAGCCAATTCTATCTTTCCTATGTATGTACTCAATATCAAATCCTTTATCTCTCCAATATTTAACGCTCTCTTTCATAATATCCACAGTCTCATCCTTTGAATCATCTAATACCTGTATGTGTAATTTTTCTTTAGGCCAATCTAATTTACAAACAGCATCAAGGATTCTTGGCCCAACATACATTTCGTTATACATTGGAAGTTGAACTGTAACCATTGGAGGCTCTTCAAATTTTTTTAAAGGTTTAACCCTGAAATTCCTATATTTTCTGAAAAGTTTTAAATAGTAAAACCTTCTCAGTCCATAAATTGAAAGAATTATAAGCGTTGAAAAATAAACAAACAGGATAAAAAAATCAAAAGAGTCCATTCTATATAAATAGGATAGATTCCCGGACAAAAGAGCCTTATCGAGCTGACTTAGTGGGTACATTTTACAATTTCCCCATTTTAAGTTTAGATAAAATCTTATATGGTAAACAAAATTTTTCTAAGTAAATTTTTGTACTTAATTGTAAAAAAATGTAAAAAGAGATAAAATTTTATTATGGAAACAAATGAAAAATCTAAAAAAATAAAATACTATTTATTTTTCTCAATAGTAATTGTAATAGCCCTTTTACTTTTTCTTTTCCTTGTTAGAGAAAAAAATGTTAAAAATTCAACAAATGAAAAATTAAACTTTGGGATATCAGGTTCCATAAATTCACTTAATCCTGTTAAAACGTTTAACCCAATAATTGGCTTAATATATGAACCCTTAATAACCTTAAAGCCACCACTAAACATTGTTCCATTGCTTGCCAGGACATGGACTAATCCATCAAAGTTGCAGTGGAAATTTATTTTAAAAAATAATATATACTTCCATAATGGAAAACCACTTACAGCAAAGGATGTAATCTACACGATAAAAATATATAAAAAATATTCGAATATAAATCTTTCATCAATCAAAAATGTTGAAAGGTTCGGAACAGATACGATAAATATCAATACCCTTTATTTTGACCCGGATCTTTTATTAAAACTCTCAAATGTATATATAATTCCCTATAATTCTTTAGACAATTTGATTTCCCACCCAGATGGAACTGGAAAATATAAATTTAAAAAATGGAAAAATTTACAAGAAATAGAACTTGTTAAAAATGAAAAATATTGGGAGATTTCAAAATTTAATTTTAACCAGATAGATGTAACAATTTTTTCAACTCCAATTGATCTAATAAATGGATTAGAAGAAGGAAAAATAGATTTTTGCAATATATCAAAGGTAATGAATATTAATATTAAAAAAACTGATTTAATAAAGAAAATTGATCATCCTTCATTTACAAATATATATCTTGGAATACATATAAATGAAAACAGGTATTCCTACCAGGATATGATGTACTTAAAATATCTTTTATCAATAAACATAGATAGAGAAAAAATTAGTAAGAAATTTAGTGATTTTCTAAGGCCAACTTTTTCTCCAATATACTCAATGATATTTAACTATAATGGGAAATTCATTTCAAAAATTCCTTCAAACACTAAAACTTTTAACATAAAATTTTTTAAGATCTATTTTGAAAAAAATCTTGAAAACGTTGCTACTGAAATTAAAAATGAACTACAAAAACTTGGGTATAAAATAGAACTTTCAAACCTTAAAAATTTTAAATACAACCGTAGTGAAAATTATTTAGTGCTATTTTCATATGATTTTTTAAAAAATGGAGCATATTCATTTTTTCTTGATACATGTTTAAAGAAAGTTAAGGGCAATTTTATTATCTCAGGCAGATATAATTTTTTGAACTTTGAAGACAGTGAAATGAAAAATTTAATAAGCAATTTCGACAAAGTGAAAAGTTACTCCAAATTCATAGAAAAAGCTTGTAAAATTTTTGTGGACAAATATCCCTATATACCTCTTTTTGAAAAAAATGAACTATTTATTTTAAACAAGAAGAAAAGAAATTTGTTATAAAATACCATTAAAAAATAAACTCCTTTACTTGACATATTGAGCTAAAAAGTTATATAAATTTTATATAAATTGAGGTGTTGGTAAATGAAAAAGATTATTTTTATTGTAATTTTCTCTCTATTATTTCTAAGTGCATATCAAAAGGGAGGTAATAATCCCATGAAAATTAAATTACACTCAAATTCTTTTTCAGAAAATGGTTACATACCTTCTAAATTTACATGCGATGGAAAAGATATTTCTCCCCAACTAAGTTGGTCTAACATTCCAGAAGGTACAAAATCCATTGCTATAATTTGTGATGATCCTGACGCTCCAATGGGAACCTGGGTACACTGGGTAATTTACAATATTCCTCCTGATAAAAGATCACTACAGGAAAATTTTCCAAAGGTTTCTGAAATAGAAGATGGAACACATCAAGGAATAAATGATTTTAGAAAAATTGGATATAATGGGCCCTGTCCTCCGCCAGGTAAGGCTCACAGATATTTTTTTAAGATTTATGCATTAGATATAAAAATTAATGAAAATAACCTCACAATGGTCAAATTATTAGCCAAAATAGAAGGACACATTTTAGGCTATGGAGAATTAATTGGACTTTACAAAAGATAAACTTCTTCCAAATGAAAAAAAAGAAATTTATGCCAAATTTTCAAAATGGGCTAAAGCTATATCAAACATTTCAGATTTAGACGCAAAATATAATTCATTTGTTGAAAAAGTTTCAAAAATTTCACCAATGGAGTTTGCAGAGGGCCTACATTTTCTTTTAAGGCAGGCTGAGATGGGAAAACCTATTTTCATGAATTTTTTAGAAGTTTTAAAGATGATTACTCTAACAAAAAAAAATTTTAAAATAGGTTTTCTTTACGATACATACACCTATGCAGAGATTTGGGGATACACAGAGGTCGTAGATTTCTTAAGTATCCCCCAAAAAATGGAAAAGTTAAATGAAGATTTTTTCCCCGATCCAACCCAACTTGCAAATGAACTCACACTCGGAGAAAGAAAAGCTCTTGCGATGAGTAGAGATTTTAATACCATAGAAAAACTTTTATTTGATCCATCACCCCAGGTCATAAAAAAGTTACTACAAAATCCAAAGCTGAGGCTCAGAGAAGTGATAAGGATTGCAGCAAAAAGGCCAAACAAAGGTATTGTCTTAAGTGAAATCTTTAACTCAAAAAAATGGATAGTATACTATGAAGTAAAAGTAGCACTTGTCAGAAATCCCTACACACCGCCAGAAATATCTTTAAAACTTTTACACTCACTCAGGGCAAAGGACCTAAAAGAAGTTGCAAACGATAAAGTTTTACATCCCTTTGTAATAGAAAGTGCAAAAAGACTTTTAAAAGTAAAAAACTAATTTTCATAAAATCTATATTCAAGGTTTTTAACATAATTTTTTAAAAATTTTGATTTTTCAATAAGTTCATAAGTGGTAAGCTCTTTAAAATCGTTCTCTAACAGCTCTTTTCCTTTTTTTATGTATCTTTGAATTACAAATTTTTTACTTCCTTCAACCACTCTGGCAATCTCTTTAATATCTTTTTCTTCTATAAAAGAACCAACCGTACATCTAAACTCATATTTCAAATTCTTAACTGATTTTATTATTTTAATTGACTCTAAAATTCTATCTAAATCTCCCTTAAATCCTAAAAAACTTCTATATTTTTCCAATCCACACTTAACGTCCATTGCAATATAATCAATTATATTTTTTTCAATCAGAAACCTCAGCATATCAGGGTTAGTACCATTTGTATCAAGTTTCACGTAGAATCCCAAATTTTTTACTTTTAAAATTAATTCTGGTAAATTTTTATCCAATGTTGGCTCACCGCCAGTAAACACAACACCATCAAGTAAATTCTTCCTCTCTTTTAACAAGTAAAAAAATTCTTCGCTTTTATCTTCAAAATCACTACCTATAACTAATTCAGGGTTATGACAAAAGGGACATCTCAAATTACACCCTGATAAAAAAGATACAGCCGAAAGCAAGCCAGGAAAATCTATGGCAGAAAAAGGTAGAAAATCAACAATCAATATCTACCTCAAAGACTTTTCTCTCTGAAAATTCTTCCCTTTTACCTAAATTCCAATTCTTTACAGGCCTATAATAGCCAACTACCCTTGAATATACCTCACACTCACTTCCTCTAACATTTTTAAGTAAAGTTTCAAGATCTTTTATTTTTTTCTCAATTTTTTCTCTCTCTGAAATTTCAAAATAAGTTTTATTTCTCATAAATACCTCCATCCAATTTTTCACTTTTAAGTAATTTTTTATAGAAATTTATTTGATTTAAAATTTCCATTTCTTTTTCTTTTTTACAAACTGGGCACTCTTCATGTTTTCCTCTTAAATAACCGTGAATTGGGCAAATAGAAAAAGTTGGAGTTAAAGTAAAATAAGGCAACTTAAAATTTAGTGCCACCTTCTTGATCAATTTTTTACACACCTCAATATCCTCTACCTCCTCCCCTAAAAAAAGATGCAAAACTGTTCCCCCTGTATATTTTGTCTGTAATCTATCCTGTAAAATTAGTGCTTTAAAAGGATCGGAAGTGTACCCCACTGGAAGCTGAGTTGAGTTTGTATAATATGGAACTTCGTTGCCTGCAGTCTTAATATCATCAAATTTTTTAATATCAATTTTTGCAAGCCTATACGCAGTACCTTCACCTGGAGTTGCCTCCAAATTGTAAAGCATCCCATCTTCTTTCTGAAACTCCATCAGCTTTTCAAGCATAAAATTCATTATATCTTCTGCAAGAGAAATACCTTCTTCTGAAGTTAAATCAATTCCTGCAAAATTTATCAAGGCTTCATTCATCCCAATTAGCCCTATGGTGTTAAAATGATTGCTCCAATAATTTCCCGTCCTCTCTTTTATGTCATTTAAGTAAAACTTTGCATAGGGATATAATCCATTTTCAGTTAAATTTTCAAGAATTTTTCTTTTTACAATTAAACTCTCTCTTGCAATATCCATCAACTCATATAATTTCTTTTTAAACTCATTTATATCTTTACTTAAATAACCTATTCTTGGCAAATTTATTGTCACCACACCTATTGAACCAGTTAGCGGATTTGCCCCAAATAATCCTCCTCCTCTTTTTCTCAACTCTCTGTTATCAAGACGCAATCTACAACACATGCTTCTTACATCATCTGGTGATAAATCACTATTTATGAAATTGGCAAAATATGGAATTCCATA
>JALULU010000356.1 GCA_027040585.1 Acidobacteriota bacterium
TTTGCCTCAATTGAATATCTGGAAAACCTTCTATTAAATCCAACCATAAATCTGTGATCTTCCTTAAGAGCCTCTTTAAACTTGTTAAATTCTTCTTCATAAATTGAAAGGGGCTTTTCAAGGTAAACTATTTTTCCCCTCTCCAAACCCTCTTTAAGTAATTTAAGGTGCAGGTTATGCCTTGTAAAAATTAAAAGTACGTCAAAATCTTCTTCTAACAACTCCCTATAATCTGTAAAACCCATTTTAAATGGATACTTTTCTTTAAGTTCCTTCAGGGAATAGCCATTTTTAGTACAGATTCCAAAAAGCTCAATATCTTTTCTATCTTTAATAAGTGGCAAAATAAAGTTTTTGGCAAAATTCCCAGCTCCAATTACACCAACTGATATTTTATCCTTAGATTTTCCATCAAACTCCCTAAAAATTAACTTTCTCTTTATCTCCTTTTTTTCACCATATTCAAAAAGAATTCCAGAATAAATTTCTTTTTTTCCCAAAATAATCCCATAAGCCTTTTCAAATTCTTCAATTTTAAAGGTGTGTGAAATTAAGGAAGAAATATCCACTTTTTTATCTGATACAAGTCTTAAAAAGGACTCAATGTTTCTCTTTAAAGTCCACCTAACGTAAGGAAGAGGATAATCTATCCCCTCAATCTCATATTTTCTGTCATACCTTCCAGGCCCATAAGAGGTTGAAAATCTTATATCTATTTCCTTTTTATAAAAATTTTCCCTGGAAAACTCCATCTTCACATTTCCAAGGACAACAACCACCCCCTTTTTCCTTAAAACCTCGCCACTCATCTCAATTGGAGAATTATTTTTACTGCTTGCACAAATTATAACCTTATCAAAGCCAATCCCCTTTGTAAGGGGTAAATAGTTTTCTAAAATCTCCCCATTTTTATATACATCTAAGCCCTTTCCTTTCAGTGTCTCAATCCTCTTCTCATCAACATCACACCCCAAGACATTTACACCAGACGCTTTAAGTATTAAATAGGTCAACTCTCCTATAAGCCCCATTCCAATTATAAGTACATTCTCCCCAACTGAGACATCTGCCTGCCTTACACCCTGCATTGAAATTGCACCAAGGGTACCAAAAGCACCCTCTTTAAAACCTATATTTTCCGGAAGTTTTACAGCCATATTAATGGGAACTACCTCATATTCACCGTGATATGCGATTCCCTGACCGGAACAAGCCACCCTGTCTCTAACCTTAAATTCAGTTACCTCTCTACCCACCTCAACCACTTCTCCAGATGAACTGTAGCCAAGGGGTATGTAGGATTCAAGCTTATTTTTCACAAGGGAATAGGTTTTTGAAAATCCACTACTCTTTGCAAAATTAAGTACTTTTTTTACAAGGTCAGGCCTTAAAAGAGCTTTTTGAAATATATTTTTTTTAGAGACATAAATTGTATTCCCTTCAGTTCCTGGACTTATCAAGGAATAACGAACCTCAACGAGTATTTCCCTATCCCCAATTTCTGGTACAGGTAGTTCTGAAAGTAAAATATCCCCACTTTTATAGTTTAAAAGAAGTATTTTCATTTAAAACTTCCTCAAAGATTTTTTTAAGTCCATCTATAAAAACCCTTTCGTTAAATTTTTTCTCATATATCTCTCTACTTATTTTACCACACTCTCTAAAATTAACATCGCCCCTAAGAAATTTTAAAATCCTTTCTTTTAACCCATCTTTATCCCCTGGTTTTATTAAAAATCCATTCTCACTATCCAAAACCATTTCAGGTATGCACCCAACATCTGTGGATATAACAGGGAGGGAATAACCCAATGCCTCAATTATTGCCCAGGGCATCCCTTCATTGTAGGAGGGGAGCAAAAAAAGTTGTGACCTTTTAAAGAGATTTTCCTTTTCTTTTCCCTTTGGGGATATGTGGATTTCAATGTTTTTTTCATATTTTTTCAAAATTCCTCTTATTTTTTCCTCATCAAACAACTTCCCTCCCCCAAATATAAATTTTACATCTCTATACTCCCTTAAAATATCTGGAATAATTTTAATCACATCGTAAAAGCCCTTTTCTTCCTTTAAATTGCTTAAAAAAAGTATATTTTTTAACTTTTTATCTTCCCTTTTAATTTGAGGGATTTCCATTCCATTAAAAAGTACAAAATATTTACCCTCTGGAAATTTTTCCTCAGCAATATCCTTTAACCTTTTACACAACAAAATTATCCCATCTGAAGATAAGAAAATTTTCTTTATAAAAAATTTAATAATCTTCCCACTTCTTTCATATAGATCAAAAATTCCGCTTCCCCTAAAGTGAAAGATAACTTTTTTATGAAGAATCTTAATGAGTAGAAAAAATATAAAATCCCTTAAAATCCCAATTTTTGTCTGGGTTAAAAGGAGATAGTTTAAATCGATTTTAAAAAAGAGATTTTTGTGTAAAAGTAAAAAAAACTGCTTAAAAAAGTGAAATATATTAAAGAAATCAAATTTCCCCAAAGTTTTTAAACTCCTTCTATCAGCTGTATCAAGTAAAATCAGGTGAAAGTTTTCTTTCAAATTTGAGTTTAAAATCACAAGGGTGGCAACAGAGGGACCCATATAGGGTGGAGGTGTGGGGATCATGAGCAAAATTCTTTTCTTCAAGATAAAATCGCCCCTAAAAAAGCTTTAGCCATTATTTTAAATCCACTTTTTTCCAAAGCCATTTTAAGGGAATTTTTGCCAAATTCCCTTAAAACATCTAAATTGTTTCCCAGATAGTTAATTTTATCAACTATATCACCCACATTAAATGGAGCAATCCTGTACCCATTTACATTGTCAAATATAAGGTCATGGGTAACCCCTGCATATACTGAAGATAAAACCGCCATTCCTCCAAGCATTGCCTCATTTACAACAAGTCCCCAGGGATCTTTAAATGTGGGGAAAAGGAATAGATTTAAACTGTGGTAAAGGGCTTTAAGTTCTTCCGGTTGCAAAAATCCGTGAAAAAAAACTTCTCCTTTTAAATTTTCCTTTAAAAAATTTCCAAGTTCACCATTTCCCACAATGTGAAATTCATATTCACAATCTATACCCTTTAAAATCTCTGGAAGTAAGTGTGCTCCCTTTCTCCTTGAAAGTTTTGAACAAAAGAGAATTTTTAAACAGTTAAATTCCTTCTTTTTAAAATCAGTAATCCTAAAAAAATCGTTATCCACACTGTTTGTGGCAACAAAAATTTTCTCAGATGGAAAGCCAAGGGATTTAAAATACTCTTTACTTATAGTGCTATAGGAAATTATGGTATCTATTTTCTTTAAAAACTTTTTTCTAAAAAGGGTTCTTAAAAATCCATATTCATTAAAACTTCCACTGTATAAAATTTTTTTTACATCAAGTTCTAAAGCCTGATACAAAATTGTTGACATATTTCCAATTATAAGGGCATCAAGATTTTCATCCTCTAAACTCTTCTTTAAATTTTTTACAAAAAAATACTTTCCACCCTTTACCTTAAAAGCCCTATAATCTAAAAAAGTGTATTCAAATTTTAAATTTCTAAAATCAATTTTTTCTTTCCTCTCGGGATATTCATTAAGGCTTGAGTAGAAAAAGACCTTTAAATCTATATTCCTATCTTTTAAAAATTCATTTAAATAATTTAAAAATCCAACCCTATAGGGTCTTGGTATATTTGTTAGAAAGCCAACTTTTTTTATTTTTCCATCCATTTTTGATACCACTTTGTAAAGATAAAAAGGGAAAAAATTTTAAAGGGGGTTAATCCTCTCGGGTTTTTCTCTAAATCCTTTAAAAATTCCTCTTTAAAAATTTTCTCCCTAATATTTATTTTATAAAGCTCATAAATCCAATTTTCCCTTAAAAATTCATCCATCCACATATTAACAGGGGCACAAAAGCCAACCTTTTTTAAATTGGCATATGTATTTCCAGTTTCATCTTCAAGAAGTTTTTTTAAGGAAATCTTTCCCCTTTTAAAGTTAAATCTCTCATTTCTCTTTAAACTAAGCCCCTTAAAAAAAATATCCCTATTTAAAAGGGGAGATCTTATCTCAACTGAATTTAACATCCCCATTTTGTCATTTCTCATTAAAAAATCTTCTACAAAATTTGTCCTGATAGATATGTAGCTCATCCACTGATCAGTTCTTTCACTTTCAAACAACTTTTTAAAAACCCTTTTTTCCCTGCTATAGAATTCTTTTAAATAATCAATCCTAAAAAACTCTTCATTTAAAGTGCTTTCCAATTCAAAAAACCTGAAATTAACCTTTCCTGTAAAAAGGGGAACTTCATTTCTTTCCCTGAATTTAAATTCCCTGTGTAGATTTCCATCTGGCAAAAACCTAAAAACCTTATAAAAGAGAAGGATTTTATAGTATAAAAGCCATCTGTCATATCCAAAAAATATCTCATCACCACCATCTCCGGAAAGTAAAACTTTAGAACCATCTTCCCTTGAAAATTTTGATATCAAGTAAATTGAAGTCCAAACTGGATTGTTCACAGGTTCTTCAAATTGAAAAATTAGGTCAATAAAATTTTTGTAAAAATCTGAAAAATTCATACTAATAACTTTATTTTTTAATCCAAGCCTTTTAGTTAGAAAACTTACCCTTTCAGATTCATCGTACTTCTCGTTTCCCTTTAAAAAAATAACCGTGTAGGTATCAATATCTTTTTTATATTTAGAAAGATAAGCTGTAACAAGGGATGAGTCCACCCCACCACTCAACATTACCCCAAGTCTTACATCTGATATCAACCTTCTTTTAACACTTCTTTCAACCAACTCCTTTAAACCCTCATCCCTTTTAAAATTTATGCCCAAAAGGTAATTTTTAAATTCCAGATTTCCTGAAAAATTCATGTCCATTTTTAAATATGAAGATGGGGGAAATTTTTTTATCCCTTCAAATATTGAATTCTCCCCAACCACACTTCCATAGAGAAGATATGAAAAGATCCCATTTCTTGAAAGATTTCTTTTTCCTTTAAGTTCCAAAAGAGGCTTTATTTCAGAGGAAAAAACAATCCTCTTACTTTCAAGAAAATAGTAAAGGGGCTTTTGACCTAAAATATCCCTTGAGACAAACAGTTCTTTTTTTAAATTATCCCATATGGCAAAGGAATACATCCCATCAATTAAATCAAAAATATTTTCGCCATACTCAATATAAAGCTTTAAAAGAACCTCTGTATCACAGTTTGAAAAAAATTCATATTTTCCCTTCAGTTTATCCCTTAATTCTAAAAAATTATAAATTTCTCCATTAAATACAATTACATATCTACCATCTTCACTTTCCATTGGCTGATGTCCCTTTTCACTTAAATCTAAAATACTAAGTCTTCTGTGTGAAAAAAAGAGTTTTTTATCAAAAGATATATAAAACCCTTCATCATCAGGGCCTCTATGCTTTATAAGTTCATTTAATCCCTTTAACCTTAAAATCTCATCATCCTTAATTTCACCATCAAAATAAAAAGCACATATAAATCCACACATTATATTCCCCTATAAACCTCAACAAGATCCTCTATATATCTCTCAATTGAAAATTTCTTTAAAACACAATTTCTAAATTCTTTAAAATTAAAATCACTCTTTTTGTAATTTAAAATCTTTTCTGCCATCTCTTTTTCATCCCTACATATAAAAAATTCCCCATTACACTCCTTAAAAATTTCAGTAACACCACCGCCATCACTAAAGACAAAAACAGGAACATTGCAAATTATTGCCTCAAGCGCTGTTAATCCAAAAGACTCACCTTGAGACGAAAAAATCATAAAATCCACATCTTCTAAAAAACTTCTAACATCCTTAATATACCCCAAAAATTTAACACATTCCTCCATATTAGATTTTTTAAACAATCTTTCAAACTCACTCTTAAAGGGTCCATTTCCACCTATAAAAAATTTAAATCTATTATTTTTTTTATATAAAATTTTAGACACCTCAAAAAACCTGTCAATCCTTTTAACAGATACTATTCTTCCAAGAAATGAGACATTAAAACTTCCATTTTCTTTTTTCACACAATTTCTAAATTCAAGAGAATAAAAATTGTGCATTACCTTTCCATTTTTATTTTTTTTAAACCCATAAAGCTTTTGTAAAATTTCCATTGAAAATTTAGAGT
>JALULU010000357.1 GCA_027040585.1 Acidobacteriota bacterium
AAAAGTGGCTTATCGCCGTAATAGGCATACCCATCTTTTCCAAAAAGGGATACACTCGCAAAGAAATTTATATCTATTTCCTTTGTTCCATCAAAATCTATTCCTTCAGGCCTTACAGCATCACCTAATTTACCATTAACGGTTAAAACCCCTATATCATTTTCATTTGATGCGGCAAGTAACATACCTTTACTTTCAATTCCCCTCAATTTTGCAGGTTTTAAGTTTGCCACTATCACAATATTTTTACCTAAAAGTTCCTCTTCACTGTATGCTTTTCTAATTCCTGCAATAATCTGCCTTTTTTCACTGCCAAGGTCAACTTTTAAAATTAGTAGTTTATCCGCCTTTGGATGTGGGGATACCTCTAAAATTTTTCCAACTCTCAAATCTATTGAAGAGAATGGGTCTTTTCTTATGAGATTAACTTCTTCAAGTTTTTGAAATAAAATCTCAGGTTTTTCTATTTTTTTTGATAGATAGTCAAATTTTAAATCGCTAAATTTTTGATGATTTAAATTCAATATTTTTTCAATTTTATTTGAAACTTCTGGAAGTACTGGTTTTAGAAGAATTGAAAGAATTTTTACAATGTTAACGGAGAATGTTACAACTTCATTTGCCTTTTCTCTGTCTTCTTTAATAAGTTTCCAGGGTTCAGAATACTGAAAGAATTTATTACCAATATCACCAATTTCAAGGATTTCTTTTATAGCTGCTTTAAAATTTACATTTAGGTAATTTTCTACTACTCTTTTTGATTTTTTAAGAATTTCATCCTGCAACTCTTCATTTTTAATATTTGAAGATGTTACACCGTCAAAGTTTTTATAGAGAAATGTGAGGCTTCTATTTATGAAATTTCCAAGATTTGCAATCAGTTCGTTGTTTATCTTATTCTTAAAGTCATTTAAATCTAAATCTATATCAGCCAATTTTTTAGAAAGGGACCTTGCGTAATAATATCTTAAGTATTCTGGATCTAATTTTGCAAGAAAATCCCTTGCTGTTATAAATGTACCCCTTGATTTACTCATCTTCTCATTGTTTATTTTTAGAAAACCATGAACAATTAAATTTTCAGGAAGATTAAAACCTGCACCAAGCAGCATTGCAGGCCAGAAAAGAAAGTGAAAGTAGATAATGTCCTTTCCAATAAAGTGAATAATTCTGCCTTTTTCAGATTTCCAGTAGTCCTCCCATGAAAATCCCATCTTTATGCCTAAATTTTTGGTGCTTGCAATGTAGCCAATTGGAGCGTCCAACCAGACGTAATAGTACTTGTCCTCTTCACCAACTATTTTAAACCCAAAATAGGGAGCGTCCCTTGATATGTCCCAGTCGTTAAGTCCTTCATCTATCCAGTTTAAAATGTAATTTTTAATTTCATCCTGTAGATTCTTATTTGAAATAAGCCAGTTTTTGAGTTTTTCTG
>JALULU010000358.1 GCA_027040585.1 Acidobacteriota bacterium
AATGCTAGACGAACCAAGCTTAGGACTTGCCCCAAAAATTATAGGCGAAGTTTTCGAAATTATCACAGAGTTAAAAAAAGATATACCAATACTACTAATCGAACAAAACGCCTTTGCCGCCTTAAAAATTGCAGATTATGGCTATGTATTAGAAAATGGCTCAATAGACTTAGAAGGTGAGGCTTCTAGCTTGATGGGTAACGATGAGGTTAGAGCTAAGTATTTGGGCGGGTGATAGTTTACTAGCTATATTAGTTGAAATCAATGAATACTAATTGAATGTATTGCAATATATAAACTTTATGGATGCCAGATATTAATTTTGCCATTTTCATCTGTAGAAAATAATATATTTTGATTTCTCCAGTCTACTAAAATTAAACTTTTTTCTTTATTTAATTTTGTAAAAATTTTAGTTAGGCTTATCTTGTATGAATCAGATTCTAATATAGTTCCTAAACTTTTAATACTATCATTTTCTTGTATTCCATACAGCAATACACCTTTTTCTACTCTTATACTAAATCCATTTTTAACTTGTCCTAAAGGTTTAGATGAAGTCGTAAGTATTGGAGAAGGAGTAACTTTTGACAAGAGTATTTTACTAAGTTCTTCTAGTGATAGATGAAGATTATCGCTATTAATTTTTCTTACATAAATGTCACTCCAGCCATATTTTGTACGGTGCTTTATTTCAAATTTCTTGTATTTTATAAGGAGCTTTTTTATCTTTTCTAATTGGTTTTTATGAAAAAATTGAACTTGGCACCATTCATCTTCATGAAATTGAGGAGCATCTATAAATGATTTGTGCGTAGGCATTATATATGAAATATCATCACCAGATATAGTTGGCATTGAATAGAGAATTTTATCTGTATTTATAGTTTTCATTTTCTCATACCCTTTAGAAAAAGTAGCACTTAAGATGGATAATAAAATTAATACAATTTTTTTCATTACTAAACCTTTAACTCTATTATACTAAAATTCAGTTTATTTTACTGATTTTTCTTTTACTGGCTCCCAAATTGTATTTGGGAGCATATACCTACAAATTATAAGCTTGATTTTATTGGTAGTAGAATTGTTAGTAGCTTAACTTTCCTTTATAGATTCTTCTTTTATAGCAACATTTTCTATCTCAACTTCCTCTCTCTGATAAGCAATCTCACCCATTACCTCGGCTTGTTTAAGTACTATTCCGTTTGGTACTTTTTGTGAATGCAACTGAACAGCACACTGTTTGTAGTTTGGCTCGAAAGATTTTTCGTCGAACTCTGGTAGGGTAACGGCGTTTATTAGTTGTTCGTTAAAGTGGAAGGGTACGAATATGTTGCCTTCTCTTACTGTATTGGCTACTTTTACTACCACATTATCTACTCGTCCGCGATTTCCGCTTATAGAGATTCTATCGCCACTTTTAACTTGC
>JALULU010000359.1 GCA_027040585.1 Acidobacteriota bacterium
GCAAGAGAGATACTGCATTCCTCTCAAATGCTTATGGACAAACTGCAAGCGCAGCTGAGAGCCGAAAACGAAATAGAAAAACTCAAATTTTCCATCTCAACAGGCAGATTCTACCCCAATTATGTATCAATAAAAAAAAATTCAGACAATACCGCATACAAACTCTATATAGACGGCAGGAAAGAGAAGTTGGATAATGTCACACTAACCGTTTATGACTCAGGCTCTAAATTTAACGTATGGACACCGCTTTATCACAATGTTGCCATATTTTTAAAAGACAGAGGCGTTTCGTCAAGCACAGCCTTCGCAGTTGAAAACAGTCTAAAAGACTGGTATGATAAAGATGACAACAGCAACTTAAACGGAGCTGAAAGCTATTTTTACAAGGATATATTAGGGACTAACTACTTACCGCGTAATTTTAACGGTGTTCAGTCTATATATGAGTGGCACGCTGTTAGGGGCTTGATTGACAACAAAACATTTGATCTGCTGAAACCCTATTTGATTTTAACTCCACATTGGCACAGCAATCTTAATACAATGGATGCTCAAATGCTTGAAGCGATGCTTGATATTTCTCCAGATACGGCAAAAGAGCTTGTATCTCTCAGAGATTCAAAAGGCTTTTTGGACACCTCCGATATAAAAAGAATAACAGGAAGAGTAGGTAATCTTGATATTATAGGATTTTTTCCTTCGTTTACGCTTGACATTAGAGCAGTATCCGTATTTAATAAGGCTAAAGCGGATGTTGAATGCGAGATAAACTTTAAGCCAGATGCAAAAACCCCTTTTAAGGTGTTAAAATGGATAGAGTAATAGATAAGATAACAAGAAGGTTCACAGAGATTGTACCTACTGAGCAGACTTTCTTTCTCTGCGTTGATAAACCAGGAATAAAAAATTTCAATAAAAAATTGATTATGCTCAATTACTCTTTGCTTTCTCCGTTTATTAAAACGGATTTGATGTTTTATGTTGATAAAAAAAAGCTCTATATATGGTTTGTAAAAGAAAAACTCTCGGCAGGTAAAATTTACATACCGGAGGGGTTTTTGTTGTTCAAATCATTTAAAAACGCGCAAAATGTGATCGTGATAAAGGAAAACAACTCAAATACAACGTTCATTGTAATAAAAAACGGTATGCTTGCCGCACAGACAATAAAAAACAAAGAAACAGATCAAGATGAGTTTATTGAGCTGCTAAAAAAAGAGCACTCGCTGAAAGAGTCAGAGACCGTTCGTGTAGAAAGTTCAAAAACATTATCAATAAATATCAACGATAGTATCAAATTCTTATTATCACAGCTTGAATTGGATTTTAGCTCCATTATGCAAAACGTATATGAACAGAGCAAACTGCCCGTAATAACGCTGCTCGTTATTTTAAATATTGCGGATTTTTCATATTATATATAC
>JALULU010000360.1 GCA_027040585.1 Acidobacteriota bacterium
CTGAAATAAATCACCCTGAAGAAATTATTGAGAATCTGAAATTTCCCCTTGGGATTGAAAATACATACAAAGATTTTTCCCTAAATGAAGAGTGGGAAAGCTTATCTGGAATTAATTTGAGGTTTAAGGCGTACTATAACAATGTTGAGGTCTATAATTCCTATATAGACTTACATATAAATGGTAACAATGAACTCTATGCAATTTTTGAACATGTTTATAAACCTGAAATTGAGAAAAACGAAAAGCTAAATGAATCAGATGCAATTGAAATTTCTGAAAAACACTTTACAAAAAATTTTAAATGTAAAAAATTTAATATCTTAGATACCCATTTTGTATATTACATCAAAAACAATATTTTAGTTCCTTCAACATTTGTTAAGATAAAGGCAGAAAATTCTCCCCTTACTGTAAAATATGTTATATCCCTTGTTGATGGGAAAATACTTTTTTATACATCCAACATTTTCTACTTTAATGGAAATGGGAATGTATTTTATCCAAATCCAGTAAATTCCCTCAAAAATACGGGATTAAGGGATGAAAACGATAGTGACAGTGCTGTGCCAGATAACGCCTATAAAGAAGTTGTTTTAAGGGATATTTCAAAAAATCAAAACAATGAATACATTTTAAGCGGTCCAAATGTAAATATTAAAGATATTGAAGCCCCAAACGATCTCCCTCCAACATCAGTTGATGGAAATTTTCTCTATAAAAGGCACAATAAAGGTTTTGAGGCTGTTATGGCATATTACTGGATAGATAAGGCCTGTAGATATTTAAAATCACTTGGTTTTAACATATATCCACATCCCTTAGATGTTGATCCCCATGGAGTATATGGATATGATCAATCCCATTTTACGGTGGAAAACACTCCCTATATTGCCTACGGCGATGGTGGAGTTGACGATGCTGAAGATGCTGACATAATTTTACATGAGATGGGACACTCAATCCAGTACTTTCAAAACAGTCAGGCATTTACCTCAACAGGTGAGTCAGGGGCAATTGGGGAGGGTTTTGGAGACTACTGGGCATTCTCAAATACATATGATATAAGTGTAGCAAATGGGTTTGATCCCTTTTGCATTGGGGAATGGGATTCCACATCCTATTCTGATACAGATCCCCCATGCTTAAGGAGGGTTGACTCAGATAAAGTATATCCAGATGACATGGAAGGAGAAGTACATTTTGACGGTGAAATATGGTCTTCTTCCCTTAGAGAAATTTTTATGAAATTTGGCAAAGAAATCACTGACTCCATAGTACTTGAAGGTCAGTATCTCATGCCACCTTCTACAAGTTTTAGAAATGGTGCCCTTTCAATAATTGAGGCGGATAGAAATCTTTATAATGGTGAGCATTTAACCTTTATTTACAATGTCTTTTATAGACATGGTATTTTAACTCAAG
>JALULU010000361.1 GCA_027040585.1 Acidobacteriota bacterium
TGAGGCTTGAACATATTGTTAAAATTTTAGAAACATATAAATTTAGATGGCTTGATTTAAGTAATGATGAAAGACTTAAATACATTTTGATATTTAAAAACCATGGTGAGGCGGCGGGAGCATCTCTCAGTCACTCACATTCACAGATTATTGCTACTCCAATTACTCCCAAGATAGTGGCAATTGAACTTGAATCGGCAAAGGAACATTTTATGCATAAAAACAGATGTCTTTTTTGTGATATTTTAGATTATGAACTTGAAAAATATGAGAGGATTATTATTACAAATAACAATTTCGTTGCATATGCTCCATATGCATCAAGGTTTCCCTTTGAAATAATTATTATGCCCAAAAGGCACAAGCACAATTTTGCAGAAATTGAAGGGGAAGAATTATATGATTTTGCACATATTCTAAAAGATATTTTACTAAGAATTAAAATTGGTCTTAAAAACCCACCATTTAATTTTGTATTGCATACTGTTCCCAATGTGAAGGCAAAACCGAGAAGGTCCTTTTATTGGGATACAATTGAATGGGATTTCCACTGGCATTTAGAAATTATTCCAAGGCTCACAAAAATTGCAGGATTTGAATGGGGAACTGGATTTTATATAAATCCGACACCTCCTGAAGATGCTGCCAAATTTTTAAGAGATATTTCTTTTTACAGTAAGGAAATAGTTATTGAATAGGGGGGCAAATGAAGGTTGCATTTGTAACATCTGAACTTAAACCTTTTGTTAAAGAAGGGGGACTTGCCGATGTTTCAGCATCATTGCCCATTGCTTTAAAGAAGCAAGGGATAGATATTTTTATATTACTACCATACTATAAGAAAATCAGTGAGCAACATTTTCTTATTTCTAAATATCCGGTTTATGAGTCAGTGGTAGAAACTGGGGAGGGATACAAGCCTTTTTCCATATACAAAGGAAGATTGCCGGACTCCGATATTGATGTGTATTTTTTAATGAATCTTGAATTTTTTGGAAGGGATGGAGTTTACAATAACCCTTTAAATGGAGTTGGTTATAAAGATAATGACAGGAGATTTGGTTTCTTTTCTAAATGTGTGGTTAATTTTCTACTTTATGGAAAAAGTTGTGATTTTATTCACTGTAATGATTATCAGACTTCATTGATACCGCCTTTTATTTCCTTTTCTGGTAGGAAAATTCCCACAATGCTTACGATACACAATCTTGGATATCAGGGTATTTTTAATAGAGATATAATGGATTTTCTTAAAATTCCTGAATCACTTTACTATCCAATGAGTCCATTTGAATATTACGGGAAAGTTAATTTTTTGAAAGTGGGAATCTTATTTTCCTCAGTTATAACCACAGTTAGTAAAACCTATGCGAAGGAGATAATTGAAAATGAGGAGATGGGGTATGGGTTAAA
>JALULU010000362.1 GCA_027040585.1 Acidobacteriota bacterium
ACTTTTCCAGGAGAATCTTTTTTCTCAGTATTAGAAACTTTAGATCTGGAAAATTTTGCAAGATTATTTTCATACTCATGCCTTGAATCATCATTTTTCAAAGTTTCATATGCTGTATTAATATAATTTGACAGATCTTCCAACAAATTATTTAATTCTTCTGAATTAAACTTAGCAAACTTATCTGGATGATACTCTCTTATTAAATCAATATATCTCTTTTTTAATTTCCCCATGTTAAAATTTTCAGGTGTCAAATTAAATATCTCAAAATAATTTTTATTTTTAAACTCCTCATAAATATTTTTAAAGCCCTCAATCCTCTGTTCCAATTCCTCCTTATCCTTTTCAAAATCATCTTCTACATTCTCAACAAGGTCATTAGAAGTAGAGACACTGTAATCTTTAATATCTTTTCTTTTAATCGATATCATCCCAGAAACGAGAAAAGAAGATATGATGTTTACTATTTTATCATCAGGAATTTTAACAAAGTTCTTTAAATCACTTAATTTAGATATGGAAGATAACTTTCCAACAAGATTACTTTCATCTTTAGTTAGTGGGATTTTCCTCAACTTCTCAAAAGAAACATTCAATTTCAATTCAACATATTCATTAAAAAGATCAAGCACCTTCTGCCTAAAATTCTGGGAAACATATCTCCTTGAAGCAGTCATTAAAAGATCTTCAACATAAATTGGGTATTTTAAAAATTTTAAAGAATCATCAAACTTAGAAATTTCTATATTAAACCTTTCCCATTTTAAAATAGAAAAAACAACATATTTCATCTGTTTTCTAAAAATTTTATAAACATCTATTTTTGATAAACCTTTCATTTTTATTATGGCTGCATCAATTTTATACATATCTCCTTTAACACTTCTAACAGCTTTCCTTAAATCATCCTGTGAAATTACCTTATCCATAACAAGAATACTTGAGAACTTCTCCCTGATGTCTGAACTCTCTATATGAATTATCCTTCTATCTTTTATGAAAAACTCCTTCCATTCCCCCTCTTTCTTTATTTTTATTAAAGAGTTTTCGTTACTTTTAGTATCCCTGAATGCTTTTAAAAAATCATCAATGCTCAAACTCATAAAAGCTCCATAACTTTAATATTTTACTCTTATCTTATATGTTAACTCACTTTTTCCATTCTTTTCAACAGGAAGTAAAAATTTGACCCTGTTTGCAGAAATTTTTTCATATTTTTGTGAAGAATATATTATTTTTGTATATAGAGATGGTAAATATTCATATATTTCAACAACAATTTTTTTATCCTTGTGGTTTTTCACCATATACTTAAATTCAGCCTCATATAAATTTTTTGCAAGTTTTTCCCTATTAATACATTTTTTTTCAGCAACTATGTCAAAGGCTTTACCCATTTTTATTTTCACATCTTCATCTTTAGGTGTATGCTTTATCTTATCTTCTCCAACAAATATAGGAGAACCATCTGTATCCCTTTTATAAACTCTAAAAACTCCAGCAGGCAGAGGTATTCCAAGATGATTTGCTTTACTGTTTTTAAACTTTAAAAAAACTTTAACATCGATTTTAGACATATTAGAAGAATAGGCATCAGAATAGCCATTAATTACATATATTTTTTTAAGATTTAACTCTGGTATACTAAACATTGAAATTTGTTTTTTCTGATTATTCTTTATTGTCACTTTTCTCTTGACAGTGTAAATATGATATTCAAAAAATTTCTTTTCTGTGGCACCTGAATAGGTTGGGTTAGCCCTACTTACTTTTGGAACAGTTTTATAAAGAATCCTGTCATTTTCATAATTCCTGACTAAATTAAGTTCTCCAGCAACTAACTTGAGGATACCATTTTTAAAACTTGTTCCAGATTCATTTTTCAAAGTTATCCATCCATTTAAGGAACCTTTTTCCTCAGTTTCATTTAAGAAAAGTACATAATTTGAAGACCAACTCATTCCAGAGGTCAAATAAGAACAACCTATTTCTTCTTTGCCTGATTTAAAACTCTTTAAAACCCACAAAAGTGTTGGATGGGATATCAAATTTTTAGGTATTTCCGGAAATATGTAGCCAGAAAAAGATTTACCTGTGATAATCTTCCCATCTATTTCATAAACTACACCATTATTTACACTTAAAATTTTCGCCTTTTTTATAACTTCTTTAGTTGAATTGTCTTGAAGTTTCTTTTCTATAACCTCAATATTTCTACCTACAAATTTTTCAAGTAGTTTCGAAGGAGTTAAAAGATCGTATTCAAAATTTTGCTCATATAAGGTCAAATCTGCATTTTCGAAATTAACACTTTCGGGAATTATGTCTTTTGAAACATCCATAAATTTTAAAACAAATTCCCCTTTTGGAACATTTACTAACCTTTTGTCATACACCAATGCCCTATCAGAATTATATACCGTTATAAAAAGTTGTTTCCTATCTTTTTCAGTTGACACTAAAACATCTTTTGAAAAAACTTGCGCCACAAAAAATAGAATTAACATAAACAAAATAAATTTTTTCATCTTTCACTCCCTTTTATATTTTCAGTTAATTATAACACTATGTTAAAATTATTTCTATATTAAAGATTTGGGAAAATAGATGAGAAACTATAAACCAACAATGATTTTTATATTGCTTATTTCTATTGCTTTATCTACTTTTATACTAAATTTAAGCCTTAAAATATCCATAATTGACCTTTTAAAGGAAAACAACGATTTTAAAATAATTGAAAAACCACAAACATTTGTTGGAGAAAACGTTTACAATTACTTAGATGGAGGTGCTGATTTATATCTAAAAAATAATCTGCTAAAAATAACTGTGGCAGATTTTAGTTTAAAAAAATTACAGTTTACAATTGAAGTTTATGAATTTAAAAATCCATATGACTCTTTTAAAATCGCTAAAAAAATAACTGATAACAATTTATTAAAGGGAAAAAATCTGATGTTTTATAAGGAAGAAGACGAACTTATTGTTTTGAAAAGGGAAAAACTGATTAAAATTATTTCATACAGCACTTTCCCTGAAAATCTGAAAGAGAGATTTTTAAAATTTTTTAATAAATTGTAATTGTGGTATTATAAACTGTTAAAGAAACAAGGGCAGGAAAAAATGGTTACAATAAATGATATAAAAAATTCTAAAAAAAATGGGGAGAAAATAGTTGCACTAACAGCATACGATTTTTTGACAGGTTATTGGGTGGATAAATGTGGTATTGATATTGTCCTTGTAGGTGATTCACTTGGAATGGTTATAAAAGGTGAAGAGAACACACTCAGCGTTACACTTGAAGAAGTTATTTATCACACAAAAATTGTGAGAAAGGTTGTAAAAAACGGATTTTTAGTTGTAGATTTACCTTTTGGTTCCTTTCATATAACTCCGGAAGACACAATTAAAAATTGTATAAGGATTATAAAGGAAACAGGCGCAAACAGTGTAAAAATAGAAGGTGGCAAAAAAAGATATGAACTCATAAAGAGAATAATTGAGTCTGAAATACCTGTTATGGGGCATATAGGTCTTACACCACAATCAATAAATGTCTATGGGGGATACAGGGTCCAGGGCAAAAGCATCAAAAGGGCTGAGGAACTGATAGAAGATGCTATATACCTTGAAAAGGCAGGTTGTTTCTCAATTGTGCTTGAGTTGGTCCCAAAGGAAATTTCAAAGATAATAACTGAAAATGTTAAAATACCTACTATTGGAATAGGCTCTGGGCCTTACTGTGACGGACAGGTTTTAGTCTTTCACGATATGCTTGGAATGAACCCTTTTGCTGATTTTAAATTTCTAAGAAAATATGCTAATTTATCAAATGAAATAGAAACTGGTATAACAAACTATATAAAAGACGTTAAAAATGGAAATTATCCTTCTATGGAAGAAAGCTTTACAGTGAATGAAAAACTAAGAAAATATTTAGAGGAAAGATATGGAAGTAATACAGAAAATAAGTAGATTAAAATCTCTATCCAAAAAGATAAAGTCATTGAACAAAACAATTGCATTTGTACCAACCATGGGCGCACTTCATGAAGGACATCTCAATCTCGTTGATATAGCAAGAAAAATCGGCGACGTGGTTATAGTTTCAATATTCGTAAATCCAATACAATTTGGTCCCAATGAAGACTTTGAAAAGTATCCAAGAAACCTTTCTAAAGATGTTGAATTACTCACAAAAAGAGGAGTTGACTACATTTTTACACCTGAAGTAAATGAATTTTATGGTGAAAATTTCCAGACTTATGTAGAGGTTAAAGAAATAACAAAATATCTATGTGGTGCTTCACGCCCCGGTCATTTCAGGGGAGTTACAACTGTTGTCTCCAAGCTTTTCTCAATCTTAAAACCTGACTTTGCAATTTTTGGGCAGAAGGATGGGCAACAGGTGGTTGTTATAAAAAAAATGGTAAAGGATTTATTATTTCCATTAAAAATAATTGTTTCTCCTATAATAAGGGAAAATGATGGTCTTGCTATGAGTTCAAGAAATTCTTATCTTTCCAAAGAAGAAAGAGAACTGGCAGTAAATTTATATAAAGGATTGGAACTTGGAAGCAGTTTAATATTAAATGGAGAGAGAAATAGCAGTAAAGTATCAGAAGCTATAAAGAATTTTCTCAACGAGAAAAATGGTATAAAAATCGATTACATTGAAATTGTTGATAAAAAAACATTAAAGCCAATAGAAAATATAAAAGATGAAATAATGATTGCAGGCGCAATTTACGTTGGTAAAACAAGATTAATTGATAATATTTCACTCTATGTTTCCTGATATTAACAATTTTCACTTTGTGGTTATTGGACTTGGAAGGGTTGGAACTTCACTTTTATTAGCATTAAAATCAAATTTTAACTCTGTTGATGGAATACACACTAATCAGATAAAAAAATTCTTCACAAAGAACAACTTTCAAAATCTGGTAATATTTTTAACCGTAAAAGATGATTTAATAGAAGAAATTTCAAATGAAATATCACAAGTAGATTTCACATTTAAAAATGGTGTAATTTTTCACACCTGTGGCGGTTTTGACACTTCAGTTTTAAAATCACTTAAGAAAAAAGATTTTAAATTGGGGACATTCCATCCACTTTATTCCTTTAAAGATAAAAATCTTACACCAGAAATCTGGAATGATCTACTTGTGGGCATAGATGGAGAAAATCTGGCAATTAATTCTGGAATTGAAATTGCAAATAAAATTGGTGCAAAACCATTTATCTTAAAAAGTGGTGAAAGAACAATTTACCACACTATTGCGTCTCTTTTTGCAGAAAGTGGATTTACCTTAGGAGATATTGTTGAAAAGTTCCTAAAAAGATTCCCGGAAGAGGAGAGGGGAAAAATCTTAAATTCATTTAAAAAATTGTTATTTGAAAGTTTTGAAAATAGGATTGAATTTGGGGTAAAAAGTGGAACTGGTCCAGCAACAAGGAAAGATTTTAAAACTATAGAAAATCACTTAAAATCTATAAAAGAAAATTTCCCGGAAATTGAAGATTTGTACAGGGATATAACTAACTACGTTTTAAAAAATTTTAACCCCTGACACTCACTAACAAAAACAGTGCCAGGCAGAACTTCTTTCGGAGTCATTGCGGAGCGAAATCTCAATACAAACCTTTAAATTAAGTGACATGGGGAAATAAGGGAAAATCTCTAAAAAAATTAAACCCTCTCCCATTTAAAATCTTTTATGTTTCTTTCTTCTTTACTGAAATTTAACCCTATTAAATAAATCTCTTTTACTTTATTTTTATACTTTTCAAAATATTTTTTCTCTTTAATTTGCTTTAAGGGATCTTCTTTTGCGTCAACTTTAAATTCAATTATGTATGCCTTGTCTGGAATGAGAATTGTCAAATCAATCCTTCCTTTGTTTGTAACATCTTCAGCTATTAAATCAACTCCAAGGGATGAAAGAAAGGAGTAGATAACACTTCCATAGAACCCCTCATAACTTGCAAGTTCATTCTTTGTAAAGTTTGTGTAGGATATTGAGGAAAGCAGAGATTTAAAGCTTT
>JALULU010000363.1 GCA_027040585.1 Acidobacteriota bacterium
CATAAAGGGTATTGGTGTTTTAGAGACATTGAAAGCTGTTGCCAAACAGGTGATTATGAAACTCAAAAAGGGAGAATAAAATAACTTATTCTCCCCCCTATTTAAAATACATTTTAATAAATAACTTCAATCAACAATACTTTCAAAATAAATATTACTTTTAAACATTTTTTTTGTGTATGGTAACACCCATGTACAGGAAATAATGATGAGTAAAATCATTTTTGGTGTCAGGCACAATTTTACAATTATAAATTGTAAAGATTATTAAACATTTTACTTTTAGATAAGCACAAGATCAGCGAATAAATAGGATTTTAAGCCTTCATATAATTATATGAATATGGCTATATATATAGTATAATTTCTAAAGAAAAGGAGTTTATAAAATTAACTCTTTTAGTATATTTTTTTCAGGAGGAGATTATGAAAATTCTCTCAATCAATCCCGGCGGGCTATCAACTAAAATCGGACTTTATGAAAACACTGATCCGATTTTCGTTATGGACATACAGCATACAGAGGAAGAACTTAAGGATTTAATAGATGTGACTGAGCAGTTTAAATTTAGAAAAAATGTAATTATTGAAAAACTCAAGGAAAAATCTGTGAACATAAGGGAAATCGAAGCCTTTGTGGGAAGAGGAGGATTGTTTAAGCCTCTTAAAGCAGGAGCATATGAAGTAAATGAGCTAATGGTAAACGATGTATTAAATGGAAACGTGTTTGGAGATCATCCATCAAATTTAGGATGCCTTATTGCCTATTCCCTCGCAAAAGATGCTGGTGGCAAAAAAGCATTTATAGTAGACCCGATTTCAATAGATGAATTTATTGAAGAAGCAAGAATATCTGGATTCCCCGGAATAAAAAGAAGATCACTTGTACATGCATTAAATGTGAGGGCAACAAGTTTTAAACTTGCAAAAAAACTTGGCAAAAGTTTTTATGAATTAAATTTAGTTGTTTGTCACCTTGGTTCTGGCTATACAATAGCAGCAATTAGAAAGGGAAAAATCATAGACGTAAACAACGCAAATGATGGTGGGCCCTTTTCGCCTCAGAGAAGTGGTTCAATACCAGTAACACAGCTTGTGGATGTGGCTTTTAGTGGAAAATATAAAAACGCAAAGGAATTAAAAAGGGTAATCACAAAAAAATCTGGAGTTTATGGATATCTTGGAACCTATAATCTAATAGAAGTGGAAGAAAGGATTTCAAATGGAGATGACTATGCCAAACTCATAATTAACGCTATGGTATATCAAATAGCAAAAGAAGTTGGGGCAATGAGTGCTGTACTTGACGGAAATGTGGATGGAATAATACTTACAGGTGGTGTTGCTAAAAGCAATTATGTGGTAGGAAAATTAAAAAAGAAAATAAGCTGGATAGCCCCAATTCATCATTTTCCAGGAGAAAATGAACTTGAATCCTTAGCAATGGGCGCTTACAGAGTTTTAAGTGGAGAAGAAAAACCACATATATATGAATAAAGTGGGGATTTAAGAAGAAACCCCCACTTTTTTCCCAAAATAAAAAGGCAACATTCTTTTAGTTTTTTTTCTCCTCCCATAGGTCCTTGCAAGTTCTATAAATATATCTGTTGCCGTGTCAAAATCCTTTTGAGTACCATCAAAATAAAAATTCTTAATTGGGATATTGTCATGTTCTTCACTAACCCTCGGGTAAATCGCTTCACAGGTTATTCCATTCATACATGTAAAGGGGCTTATATCTACAATACCATCTGCCCCCTTATGATATAAATAAATGGCCTTACCAACTGATAAAACCATCTCACCTAAAGCCCCATAATGAGGCAAATAAGGTTTTGCATATTCAAGGACTTCTTTTATTTCAGCCTCTTCATACCCTTTAAAATCTTCCTTTATAACATTAAAAATTGCATGTTCATCATTACTTTGAATTTTAGTTTTAATTACATTGCCAAGCATCTCAAGTGAAACACTTTTTCCTTCCTTTTTTATTCTCTTAAAGGTTTCAAAATTTGTGTACCATACCCATTCTGTAATGTCACTTAACCATGCCTCACCACCATATTTTTCAATCCTTCTTATCATTTCATCATTACTAAAGGTATTTAATCTACAAAAAATTTCTCCGACGACACCAATTAATGGTTTCGGTTCTGAATAATCAGCTGGAACCCTTCTAAACCTATCTCTACATCTTTTCATTGCTTCCACGAGTTCCACAAGCTTTTGCTTATGGCCAATATTTCTCTTCTCAAGAACTGAACAAACATCATTTAAACTATCCTCGTGAGCCTGGTCTGTATCTCCTTTTGTGAGTTCATAGGGCCTCGTCTTATGCAAAAATTTTCTTAAAAAATCTGATACAACAAGAGCGCGCCATGCTGTCCTCATAAGTTCTCCAGCATGTCCACCAACATCCTTATAACCATCTTTACTTGTGGGAGACATTACCTTAACATCTCCAAGTCCAACCCTATTTAAAATAGATTTGACAAAGGGCGAATATTGTCCAAATCTACAAGGTCCACCAGCTGTAGGCATAAAAAAGGCATCCTTTTCAGGGCTAAAATCAGGACTTTCAGCAATTCTTAAAAATGTTCCCAGCGTAACTATTTCAGGAAAACACTCCTCTCCTGAAGTAAATCTCTGTCCAAGTTCGAGTGCTCTAACATCTGCTTCGGGACATTCCCTTGCTTCTATTCCTATTGACCTAAAGGCCGCAGCAAATGTTTTTGCCCCGCCATAGGACATTCTTGGAATCCATAGTCTTTTTCCTTTCAAAAGGTTTGAACTGCTTTCTTTCTGCTCCACCATCTTAAAACTCCTTTACTATCAAGATATGCCTCACATCTTGTCATAGCACCAGCATCATTGCTATGACCGTCAAATTGAAGTACAAGAAAAGGCTTTCCTGATGCTTCACCAATAAAATGTTTTACATATGAATCTGGTCCACACTTAAAATTTGTTATGTAAATGAGATGCAAAAATGGATATTGGTTGACTATTTTTCCCGCAGCTAAAATTTTTCTACCATAATTCCAGAACATATTGTCGTTTACATCTGAAATATCTATATCGTCAATCCAGAGTGCATCTATCGGAATAACATTTACCCCATAATAATCCCTTAATTTTCTTGGAATATCCATATTTACACCGGAATCATTAACATTATAGGGCCTTCCCACAAGGACTATTCCTATTTCTCCTGTCTTTTCCAATGTTTCTAAAGCCTCTTTCCCCTCCTTTAACAACCTATTTACAAATCTTTCTTGAGCCTCATAACCCTTTGTAAGTGCTTCTTCTATTTTCTTTTTACTAAATTTAAATCTTGGATCATTCTTAAAGAACTCAATCAGTTCCCTTTTTACACCTTCAAATCCCTCCTTTAAGTGAAGAGTAGGGATTAAAAATTTATCCTCATATTTTCTAAAAAAAGGTGCAGACTTAATCACAAATGGTAGTGTCTGTCCCCATGGACACATGAAATTTTCAAGCTCTTTGAATTTTGTCTCAACATTTATTACATTTGGAACAAACACATAGTCAACATTTTTTTCAAGTAAATTTTTAACATGCCCGTGGGCAATTTTTATTGGAAAACATGGTTCTGAAACAACTGTATCGTATCCTTCAATTGTTATTTTTTTATTTGTTTTAGGGGAAAGTAAAATATCAAAGCCAAGGGTTTTAAAAAACTCAAGCCAGAATTGAAATCTATCATAGGTATACATGGTTCTGGGTATTCCAATTACAGGTCTGTCCCCTTCAGGCTCTTTGTATCCATCAAATAGAAACTCTTCTCTTAATTTCATTAAATCTTTTATAACAGGCTTTTTATCAACCTTAGCTCTCTTACGATATTTATCACTACACTTATCCCCCCAATAAACCCTTTCACTTTCCACTTTAAATTCTTGAATGCTACAAAAATTACTACACCCTTTACAGGTAAATTCACGCAGAGAATAATCTATTTTCTCAATATCATATCCCCTAAATTTAGTTTTATCACCAAGTGCCTCCATTTTCTCTTTGACAAGTAATGCTGTGCCAACTGCACCCATAACTCCATTATGAGGTGGGACAATGATCTTTTTGCCCAAAATCTTAGAAAATGCAGCAGCAACAGAATCATTATAGGCAGTTCCACCTTGAAAAAATATCACATCTCCAATTTTTCTTCCAAGAACAACTCTATTTATATAGTTATACCCGATAGAATAAGCAAGTCCTGCAACAACATCTTCAACCTCTGCCCCTTTTTGAAGATAGTTATTCACATCCTGCTCCATAAAAACTGTACACCTTTCCCCAAGTTTTATTGGAGATTTACTCTTAAAAGCTATCTCAGCAAATTCACCTTTAATGTTTATTCCAAGTTCTTCTGCCCTTTCCTCAAGAAAAGAACCTGTCCCAGCTGCACATGCTTCATTCATTGCAAAATCCACAACTATGCCATCTTCAAGGCTTATAAACTTTGAATCCTGTCCCCCTATCTCAAAAATTGTGTCAACTTTTAACCCCAATAGCCTATCTCCAATAAAGGAAGCACCTGTTTTATGCGCCGTAATTTCGTCCACCACCAGATCAGCACCCACCAAAACTCCAATCAATTCTCTACCAGATCCAGTGGTACCAACGCCACAAATATCAATTTTATCTCCAATATCATTTTTTATCTCTTTAAGTCCTTCACTCACAACCTCAATAGGTCTGCTTTTTGTCCTTAGATATATTTCCTTAATAACGTTTCCTTCCTCATCAAGTACCACCAGATTAGTACTAACTGAACCGATATCAATTCCAAGGTAAGCTTTTACTGGAAGTTTTTTACCCTCAAAGGTAAAAGGGATTATCTTATCTCTCAAAAGCACAACATCCTTCATATCAAGTGGTTCAGTATGCGGAAAATTTGAAAAGACTTTATTTATATATTTGTCAAGTTTAGAAAAATCTTTTAAGGATTTGTTATCTTTAGATTCGTGCTCATTTAAAGCCGCTCCAATTGCTCCAAACCATGCATAATAATTTGTAATCAACAGATCCCCCTGTTTTAACCCAAAGGCATCTTCCATTGCTCTAACAACACCTTTATTTCTCGAAACACCACCAATAAAAATTACATCAGGTTTTATTTCTTTACCCTTTGTTATTGTGGATTTATAGTTTCTTGCAACTGCATCACATAATCCCCTTAAAATCTCAGCAGGAGTATATCCTTTCTGTTGGGCATGAATCATATCAGATTTAGCAAAGACTGAACACCTACCAGCAATTGTAGCAGCTTTAGGTGCTGAAGTGGCTATATCTCCCACATCTTCAATTTTAAACTGAAGTCTTCCCGCCTGCTGGTCTAAAAAGGATCCGGTACCTGCCGCACAATCGCCACTCGTCTCATAGTCAGCTATCCCGATTTTTCCGCTGTCCTTATCTTTTTCAAGTAAAATATATTTTGCTTTCTCTCCGCCCATTTCAAAAATGGTTCTAACAGATGGATAAAGCTCTGTAACTCCCTTTGCTATTGCCTTAAACTCATTGTCTCTATTTATATCCAAAATTTCACTCAGTAAAATACCTGCAGTGCCACACGCCCTAAATCCTTTAATTTTGTCAATAGGAACAATATTTACAAGATTTTCGAAAACTTCATATACCCTTTGAAATGGTTTTCCTTTAGTTCTTATATAATTTGAAACAATAATTGGTCTTAAATTTTCTGCCTGGCACTCTTTAGGATTAACAAACTCAAAAAAATCACTTTCATCTGCTATCTTTTTAAGCAGGTTTTCATCCTCTATATCCCCAACAATCGCTAATTTTAAACTTACAGCTCCAATGTCAATTCCAACGCTTAATGACATGTCTTCCTCCAACCTTATTTTGACTTATAAGTATTTGTCAATTTATTCATTTTGTCAAATTTTTTTAAACTATTTTTTACTTTTTGACACATAAGAAAATCTAATGTGTCAAAATGACACTTTTTCACTTGATTTTAAAATTTTTAAGTGTTAATTTTGCACTTAATATTCTGGTGGGATAAAAATGAATACAAAATCTTATTTAGAAGTGGAAAAGATTTTATCTCTTTATAAAGCCAAAGAGGCAATCATCAATAAAATTTCTCCTCAAATATGTAGTACCATAGACTTAGAAAAATTTTTAGAAGCGGTTGTTAAAGAAATAGGAAAAATGATGGACGTTGATAGATGTAATTTAATGGTATATAAATATTTTGGCGCCCTAAAAATAAATTTTGAGTACCTCAAAGAAAAAGATCTTCCATCCTCATTAAATGAGGAGATACCTGTAAACAGAGGTTTTTTACTTTCATCAAACTATAAATATCAGCCATATGTTTTGAATAACATAGAAACTGAGAATGTTCATCCAATGGTAAAAATTTTATGTGAGAGATTTAAAACAAAATCCCTTTTAATTGTTCCAATAAACTTTAGAGATGAACTTCTTGCAGTAATAGGGCTACACCACAGCAAAACTAATCACAACTGGAATGAAGAAGAAATCTCATTTATTGAATCCCTGGCAAATTTGATAGCAATTGCTTTTAAGTACACAAAAATGTTTGAAGAAAAGGAAAAGGAAGTAGAAATTTCAAAAATGTTGCTGTCACTTATAAACGATCTTTACAGTTCAAAGGACATAGATGCCACTATGAAAAAACTTCTGGACAATCTTAACGAAATATTCAATTCAGATATAGGTTGTTTTGGAACTTTTTCAAAAAGGGAAGAAAAAATAATTTTTAACATAGTTAGACAAAGAGAATTTTCTTTAAACAGTTTAACACTGCCTGAAGAAATAAATTTAAGAGAAAAACCTACAGTAGTTGAAAATTTAAAAAAAGGAAAAAATATTTTAATCCACAGTGAAAATTCAAATAATTTTGAAGAAAAAACTTTTTTAAATAACCTGAGTTGTAGTTCTCTAAATATTACCCCAATAATTATGAGCGGTGAACTGTATGGTGTAATTATTCTAATCTGGTATGATGGGCATAAAATTATACTTGAACCACAAAACAATATAATTCATTCAGTTATTAAACAAATAAGTATCTACTTTGAAAAACACAGGCTATCAAATGAAATAAAAAAATTACAAAATGAATTGAAAGAGATAAAATTTCAAAAATCTATCGCTGGAAACAGACAATTTTATAGAGATTTACTCCAGAAAGGTGCAAAAGCACTTGAAAAAAATAATTTCTTAATAATAGAGGGAAAGGAAGGTGTGGGAAAGGAATTTTTCGGAAAGCTACTTCACAATTTCACTGAAGATGGAAGCCCTTTTGTGATAGTGGACTCTAAAGAGGAAGATATTTTGGAAAAGATTTTTGGTTATGAAGTAATTGAAAATAAGCATACAATAAAGCACATACCGGGAATCATTGAGACCAACTCTAATTCGACTATATTTTTTAAAAATGGTGAGTTTTTACAGGGAAAGGTGTTATTACATCTATTAAATGTTCTAAAAACAAAAGAATTCACTTTCGCCTTCTCAGGTAAAAAAATTAGAGTAGACAATAAATTTCTAATCTCAGTAAGAGACGATGATAGCGAAATTATAAATTTTTTTGGTAAAGAGGTGGAAAAAATTTATATACCAACTTTAGAAGAAAGAAAAGATGAAATTCCAGAATTTATAAAATATTTTGTATCTGAATACTCTGAAACTTTAAAAAAAGAGATCAAAGAGATAAAAGAAGAGTATGTAAATTACCTTACAAATAAAAAATTTGAAAGAAATATAGATGAATTAAAAGAGATAATTAAAAATAGTGTGGAAAAATCTAAAAATGGTGTTTTAAATATTTATACTATAGACGAAGATATGACAACAGATGAAGATATAACAATTTCAATAAAGGTTGGAACACCACTTAAGGAAATAGAAAAAGAAATCATAAAAAAATTCCTAAGCCACTTTAAAAATGACAAAACAAAAACAGCAAAAGCTTTAAATATTGGGAAAAAGACTATTTATAGGAAGATTAAGGAATAGATAATTACTCACTCATATTAGGTGAAATAATAGAAAATAAAAATCTGTTATAAATGTATAAGATGAAAAGTAAAATGCTGTAAAAATTTGCCTTTTCTTGTAACAAATTTTCAGTTATAATTCTTTTTAATCCGCACTATAATAGTATAATTATATCAAAAAAATATTGGAAAATTCTTTCCATATAATTTAATATAGAAGTTGAAGTTTAATATTAGGAGTATTTTATGAAATGTCCAAATTGTGGAACTGAAAATCCAGAAGGGGCAAGGTTTTGTAAGAATTGTGGATTCCAGTTATCAAACATGGGAACCACACCATCCCCACCCCCACAACAGAATACAAATACACAACCTCCACCACCACCTCCCCAACCTCCTCAAGGCGCTCAAGCATCACCTCCTCCATCACCTGGTTCAACACCACCACCTTATACACCGCCACAGGGCGCGCCAACATCAGGTGCAAAAGAATCCTGGTGGAATTCGCTAATTTTTTGTATTCTTTTGTCAATTTTCTGCTGTTGGCCATTGGGAGTTGGCCTTTATTGGATGAATCCCGTGGCATCAAAAAAATCAAAAATTATACTTACAGCAATTTTCGTAGGTCTCTTTATTTTAGGTTTGCTGTTATGGGTAATTCTCATGTTTTCATCAAAAGGTCATGCGTCTTTCCACTATTGATTTTAATTTAAATTATTATTTGGAGATGAGAAAATGAAAAAGAAAAACTTACTACCAATTGTGATTTTACTTTTTTTTACATTCATGATAGTTTCATGTTCCTCTGAAAAAAAAGTAGAAAAGAAAAATGACTTTCTGGCAAATATTGAAAAAAATGCAGATTCCTTTGCCAAGAAAAAAAAGGAAGAAATGCTAAAAAAGAAAAGAGAAAAGGAAGAAAAGGAGAAGGAATTATCAGAAGCAAGAAAGAAAAAACTTCTAAAGTGGCAGGAAGAAATGGCAAAGAGAGAAAAAGAGGCATCAAAGAGAAAAGTTGTTTACGATGTGAGCGATGACGATTTAAGGTTTTTAATTAGAAACACTATGCTTACAAAATTTGAGAATCTCCAGGTGAATGCTGGTGTTAAAAATGGAGTTGTAAAACTATATGGTAAAGTAAAGTCTAAAGCAGAAAAGGAAAAACTTTTAAAAGCACTAAAAAAAATACCTGGTATTAGGAAAATAGATACTACATATCTTCAGGTGGGAAAGTAATTTCCCGCCTTTTTTGTTAAAAATAGCATATTTTCAATTTTCTTCCTTTTAATTTTTGAAAATAACTTACTAAATTGATTTACTTTGTTTTAAATACTTAATTTTTATAGTTCAATTTTCTTAGAATTTCTATCTAATATTTTATGAATTTATAATGGATCTATGCAATTTCTTTCAAACTTTAGCAATAGGTAAAGATAATTTTCATTTATTTAAATTTTTTAGATAGCAAAACATAGCACTATGTATTTGTTTAAAATTTCAATAACCTATACCATCCACTTTAAATCTAATTTCACATTATTAATTATTGAATGGGAAAATAAATGGAAAAGGAGAAAGGCAAAAGTTTTGGCCTTCCTCCTTAAAAAATCAACTTTACTTCAAATTATTTAAATCCCTAACACCTATCTTAGCAACTCTCCTAATACCTGTGATATCCATCATAATATCAATTGGATATACTGGATTAAGTGGATTAATTTCTCCTAAATGATTTATCAAATTCACCTTATTCTGAAATTTTTCTAATTTTTTACAGAAAGTATTATAAAGTCCCTCAAATCCAGTCATCTTCAATTTCCTAAGATTAATTTTTGAGGCATTTCCCATTGTCATACAACATACAGGACTATCAAAAATAAATGGATATAGATCAAGATCTGGAATATTCTTTCCGAAAGCCTGATTGATTGTTTGAATCATATATTCAGCAGTTATTGCATATCCTATCGGGGTGGGATGAACACCATCAAGGCCAAAAATACCACCTACTAAGAATTTGCTTGTAAGTGTAATTCCACCAATCTCAACACCATTTTGCACAATATCGCTAAAAATGGAGTTTATATCAAAAACTGCACATCCATATTTTTGAGCAGTAGCCTTTATATCTGAATTAAATGTATTTACATAATCTTCAATGGTTGCAATTTCATTTGGAGTTAACACCACGGAATCAGGCAAGGGCTGCCCATTCCCACCTAAAGTCGTTGGTATCCCATATCCCTGTGCTAAATATGGAGCAGCAGTAAGTAAAACATATGAATTGGGGGCAATAAATGGAGAACCATTATCACTCTGTCCAAGATAAGTCACAGGGTTGCCACTATTATCTGTAACAGGTTGACCAGTTGCCGGATTAATTATAAATGGGGGAATTGTTGTAACAAATGGTATTGAAACAACTGAAGGAATAGTTGCTACTAAGATATCTGCACTTGTGTTACTGCTTAAAGTGGAAATCAATTGATCGTACTCAGCCTGAAAAACATCTTTCGGAGTAAGTGTAACTCCAGGAATAGGAGTACCACTTACAGCAGCACCCAAAACATCATTATTTCCTGTCCAGACAAGAAGTAGATCAGGATGTAAAGATATTGCCTGTTGTACCTGTGTACCAAGTCCCCTTAAAATTAAATCGTGCATACCGCCATTGTCTGTAACAGTATTAAGTGCATCATATAGAGTTGACCCGGGAACAGCTAAATTGTCATAGGGCCTTTGAAGGTTTAGGTTTAAAGGGTGTCCAAATTGTGAAGGATCCGTGGTAATAGGGGCTATAGTTGGAGTCAGATCTATAAGTTTAAGTAGAGCAGGAATCCCAGGTTCAGAAACAAGAGGCTGCTCAAAATCACTTATTCCACACTGAGCGGCAACAAGTGCTGGCATTGAATACTGCTGATAGGTTTGAACCAATCCACCAGAAGAATACCCTGCCATAAGAGAATCACCAACAGCAACCACTTTAGAATATTGACCAAAGGCAAATGCCATAAATGTAAATATTAAAATAATAAAAAGTATTTTCTTCATATTTTCCTCCTGAAAACGTTAGAAATTATATTTAAATGAAAGACAAACTAAGTTAGCATCAGTATCATAAACTCCGTAGAAGCTATCTATCTGATTTACACCAACTATACTTCTTTCATCAAAATCAAGATACATATAACTAAAATCAAAAGTCAATGCTCCGGTCTTATATCCAAATCCGAAGCAATATCCATTTCTATCGGCATCAGGAAGAATTGGGCTCACTTCTTTATCGGGCTGTGGTGTTTCATCATATTCATATCCAAGTCTCACCGCAAAGTTTTCATTTACAGCATACTGAAAACCAAAACGATAGCTATAACTCTTATCCCAATCTGTATGTCTTACAGTAGAAAGTTCAGGATGTCCAACCACTGTTACTGGTAAATAATCATAAGAATCCCATCCTATATATCCAAGGTCAAACTCAAATGTACATTTTGGAATAATTGTAGTGGCTATTCCAAACATTGCCTGTTCTGGATAATTTATTGTTGCTTTCCCCTTAAGTTCCTGACCAAAAGGGATTTGCTGAGCAACTGCATAGTCAAAATCCGCATGACCTGTGGAAATTTGATCAAACATCGCCCTTCCAGAATAATCAACATCTTCTTCTGAATGATAGGTAAATCCAAGACTTATTTTTGGAATATACCTGAACAACACACCGACATCATAGCCCCAGGCACCATCATAACCACCATCAAATCTAACGTGGCCAACATTTACAACCCTGTCAGTATAAGGATCCACTGCAGGTATATACTTTTCAAGGGCAACTTTTGTCTGAAGATAGTTAATTCCAAGTGCCACTGCAAACTTATCTCCAAGTTTATAAGCGATAGTTGGCTGCATTCTATACGTCACAACTTTAGCAAGAGTGGAGATATATCTACCTGCAAAATTTGAAGGATCTTCCCATTTTGTTTCAAGGCCAAATGGAGTATATCCCCCAATTGCAAATACCCAATTGTCATTAATAGGTAAAATTATAGTAAGATCTGAAGGATAAAATGTCTGAGTCTCCTGAGAAGCAGTAACTCCATTACCTGGAAAAGGATTAGCTCCATAAAAATCAGAATTAGGTCTAATGATAGTTGTGTTAAAGTAAATAGATGCCTTCTGAAAGGCAATACCAGCAGGATTATAAAAAAGTGCTGAAGGATCATCTGCTTGAGCACAAAAGGCACCACCCATAGCTGTTGCCTTTGCTCCATGTTCATAAATAGAGAAGCCACCTGCTAAAAGCATAGTGGTCGAAAAAACTAACATCAGGACAAAAATTAAATTTCTTTTCATATGTCCTCCAAATATTGAAATTTTATAACTTTCTGACTTCATCCTTTTTATATTACAGTTAACACAAAAAAGTGTCAAGTTATAAATTCTTCTAAAAATGTTGATAATAAAGGATTTGTTAAATTTTTTAACTATACTTTAATCAAATTAAATTTTCATTTATCCATTCTTTTATCTTCACAAACAAATTATTTTTTGTGCAAATATATGGATTCATTTCAGGTAAAGATCTTAAAAATTTCTTTCCATATTCTCTTGTAATCATTCTCTTATCACATATTAAAATGATACCTTTATCTTCCTTTGACCTTATCAATCTACCACAACCCTGTTTAAGCTTTAAAATAGCCATTGGAAGAGAGAAATCCATAAATGGATTTTTACCTCTTTTCTTAAGTAATTCAAATTTAGCCTCAAGAAGTGGTTCAGTGGGTACTAAAAAAGGTAGTTTTGGTATAATAATGCAGGAGAGTGCTTCTCCTTTCACATCAACCCCTTCCCAGAAGCTATCTGTACCAAAAAGCACACAGTTTTTCTTTTTTTTAAACTTCTCTATTAACTTTTTACGTGGAATTTCACCATGTTTCAAAGGGAATAACTTATGTTGAATGAGTTCATCCCTCAAATATTCATATGAATAATTTAACCAATTATATGAAGTAAATAGGATAAATGTCCCAAGTTTTATATTTGAAAAAAAATTCTCTAAAAATTCAGAAAATTCTTCAATATAAGTGGGATTAGATGGATTGGGAAGATCGTTTAATATCCCGAAAAATACATTTTCCTTAAAATTAAAATATGGAGGGAAAGATTTTTCAACAACCATTTTTGAATCAATATTTTCCAGCCCTATTCTACCTCTGAAAAAGTCAAAGGAATTATCAACACACAACGTGGCAGATGTCATTATCACAGACTTATTTCTCAAATAGAGATAATTTCTTAAAAAATCTCCAATTTCTACAGGGGAAGTATAAAAAGTCACGCCACCTTCCCTGCTTGCCTTTCTTATCTCTAACCAATGGCAATAATCTTCAAGGAGATGTGATACATCTGTAAAATAGTGTAAATTCTCAATATGTTCAGATATCCTTAAAGTTACCCCACTTATTTCAACAAGGATATCCTTAATTTCCTCTGGAAGTTCGTAATCCAACAAAAGTATCTTCTTTTTAATCTTAGAAATAATATTTAGCAACTCTTCTATTTTTACAATAACTTCCTTTATTAGAGGGCCAACTTCATCTTTATAATTGACATTTGAAAATATATCTTTATCTATCCTCAATTTACTTTCTTTTTTGTTATTAATTATTTTAAGGATTTTTTTTCTTAAATTCTTAAAAATCGCTTTAAGTTCCTCATTTAAATTTAGCCTCTTTCTGAGAAATTTATCTTCTATCAGTTTATTAATTAAAGCAATCTGTGTATAACTTTCTTTGTCTACTTTATTATAAAGGTTATATAATTTGCGAGACAAAAATGGCAACAATCCTTTTGTGGGATCCTTTATACTTTCTAAAAAACCAAAATTATAAGTAATGGATTTAAATGAAGTTCCAAGACTTAAAAAGGAGGATGTGGCGTCTTCCAATTTATGGGATTCATCTAAGATAAAGTACTCACATGAGGGTAGTGCTGTGGAAGTAGCTCCATTTTCCCTTAGCTTTAAATCAGCCATCAAAAGGTGGTGATTGGTAACTATAATGTTTGCACTATTACTTTCCCACTTCATTTTAAAAAAATAACATCTCTTATAAAATTTACACCTAACGTTTTTACATGTTTCTACCTGAGATGAAATTTGCGACCACAAATCTTTTGAGGGAATAAAATTTAAATCGCTTAAACTTCCATCCTCAGTATTTTCCTGCCATTTAACTATTTCATTAAATTCTTCCCTCAACCCCTCATCTATAATTGAAATATCACTTCTTAAAATTTGGAATCTTCTTAAGCAGAGATAATTTCCTCGTCCCTTTAATAAAACCGCTTTAAATCCTGGGATAATTTTTTGTAAAAGTGGAATATCTTTGTATATCAGCTGTTCCTGTAAATTTATGCTCTTTGTGGAAATCACTATTCGCTTCTCATTTCTAAGAGAAAAAAGAATGGCCGGAACAAGATATGCAAAACTTTTTCCTATACCTGTTGGCGCTTCAACAAGTAATACATTTTCTTTAAAAAAAGAATCTGCAATTAGTTTAGCCATTTCAAGTTGATTTTCCCTATACTCATATCCCTTTAATTTTGAAGATAATTTTCCCTCTAAATTAAAAATCTCCTCAAGTTCAGATTCTTTCACAGGTTCAATTTCTTTTAAATGAGGTAATTCCACTACTACATTTACATTTTTTACAGTGTTATCAACAATATAAAATCCTACCCCTTCATTTCCAAAAAGGGATGCAAGATATATATCATTATCAGATGGAGTTAGATTTCCGGAAGGGTGGTTATGTATAACCACTTCCCCACTTTTTACACCATTTAATATGGCAGATACTGAATACCTATTTCCCCTTGCAATAATCTCAACTTTTGAAACAATACCTTTATCAACCTTACCAATTGCAAATAACTCATTTCCACCATTTTTTTTTATTTCCCCCTTTAAATATAAAATTGTATTTTCTAAAAAAAACTTTTTTGCAATCTCCATTAACTAAAGAATCTCTCCTATATCCCACCTAAAATGCATACCTTCAAAATATATTTTTTCCACATTTTTATAAACTTTCTCCCTTACGTCCTCATTGTCCTTTCCTAATGCAGTAACACAAAGCACCCTGCCTCCATTTGTGGTAAATTTATCACCTTCTTTTTTTACCCCTGCAAAAAAAAGTTTAACACCATCATCAAGATTACCAATATCTATCACCTTCCCCTTTTCATATTTTCCAGGATACCCTTTCGAAGAAAGCACTACACACATGGAGCAACCATCCTTCCACTTTGATTTCATTTTATCAAGTGTGCCATCTATGGATCTCTCAAAAAGTTCAAGCAAACTAAAATCCATTTTGTATACAATTGGCTGCGTCTCAGGATCCCCAAATCTACAGTTAAATTCAAGAACTTTGGGTCCATCTTTCGTAAGCATAAGTCCTGCATATAATACCCCCTTATAACCAGAATAATCTCTTGAAAAATTCTCTATAACAGGGGTGATAATTTTATTTTCAATCTCCCTTCTTAAATCCTCATGGATTAAATTCTCCCAGGCAATTGCTCCCATTCCACCAGTATTTGGACCTTTTCCTCCATCAAAAACTTTTTTATGGTCTCTTGAGGGAATAAGTGGAAAAAAATTTTCACCATCTGATACAACCATATAGGACAGTTCTTTTCCATCTAAAAACTCTTCCACTACTATTTTATTTCCTGCATCTTTAAATATCTTTTCATCCATTATCTTTTCTACAGAGGAAAAAGCCTCCTCTTTACTATTAACTATAAAGACTCCCTTACCAGCAGCAAGGCCATCACACTTTATAACCATTGGAAATGAAAAGATTCCATTTTCAATGTCAGATATGACATTATTTGAATCATCATAAACTTTAAATTGTGCAGTTGGAATATTATATTTTGCCATAAAATCTTTAGCAAAGGACTTACTCCCTTCAAGTCTTGCAGCACTCTTATTGGGGCCAAAAACTTTTATTCCCCTTTCATTTAAAAAATCTGTTATACCCTCTACAAGCGGATTCTCAGGTCCTGGCACAACGAGTTCCACTTTATTTTCATTTACAAATTTAAAGACAGCATCAAAATCCATTGAATTAATCTCTAACCTTTTTGCCTCTTTTATGCCATCATTTCCAGGGGTTATAAAAATATCATCTATTTTGTTATCTAAACTCAACCCATATGAGATTGCATGCTCTCTTCCACCACCACCTATGATTAAAATCTTCATAAAAATTACTCCTCTATTCTTTCTTCATCATCATTGTTTAATTCTTCATCACCACCCTCTAAATAATCAGGTGTCACCAACACCTCTCTACCCTTTCCAGTAATTGGCTCACCTACAATTCCATCTTCTTCAAGCATATCAATAATTCTCGCTGCCCTACCATACCCTATATTAAAACGTCTCTGAAGTAATGAAGTTGAAGCTCTTCTCTCACTTACAACAAATTTTATAATTTCTTCGTACAGAGGATCTCTACCCTTTGAATCTCCAAATTTAATTTTTTCCTTTTCCTCCTCAGACCTTACCTTTTCAAAAATATTCTCATATGCAGGTCCCCTCTGTTTACGCCAAAAATCACACACAGCATCAATTTCATTGGTCTCAACAAAAGCACCATGAACCCTTTCAAGTATGGAGCTATTTGCCCTTTTATAGAGCATGTCACCTTTTCCCAGAAGTGCTTCAGCTCCCGCCATATCAAAAATAGTTTGTGAATCGTGTTTTGTAACAAGTTTAAAGGATATTCTTGCAGGAAAATTAGCTTTAATCAGTCCTCCAACAACTTCAACCGATGGTCTTTGAGTGGCAAGAATAATATGAATTCCAACTGCTCTTGAAAGTTGTGCCAGAGATGTTACATTTTCCTTTAGATCCTTTGTCTTCTGCGCCATGAGTAAATCGGCAAACTCATCTATAACAATAACAATATAGGAAAGAGGTTTTTTATCAGTTAAATCTCCCATCTTTCTAATTTTCATATTATATTCGTAAATATTTTTAACACCCTCTTCCCTCAAAAGGTTTGTCCTATTTTTTACCTCCATTCTCGCCCAACTTAAGGCGGAAACAGCCTTTTCATGTTCAAGAACAACAGGCACAAGAAGATGTGGTATATCCATATATTTACTAAATTCAACCCCTTTAGGATCTATCATAATGAATTTCACATCATCAGGAGTATTCCTATATAAAATTGAAATAATCATGGAATTTATACCTGCACTTTTACCGGAACCTGTGGAACCAGCTATAAGTAAATGTGGCATACTTGCAAGATCTGCCACACATGGAGTTCCATCTTTAAATTTTCCAAGAGCTATTGTAAGTGGTGCCCTGGAATTTTTAAATACAGATGATTCAAGGACATCTCTTAAACGAATAATCTGTCTATTTTTATTTGGAACTTCAATTCCTAAAACGCCTTTTCTTGAAATGGGAACTATTCTTAACGAACTGGTTTTAAGTCCAAGTGCCAGATCATCAGCATGACTTATAACTTTTGAAGCCCTTACACCCTTTGCCGGTTTAAATTCAAAGGTGGTTATAACTGGGCCAACACTTACCCCTGTTATGGTTCCATAAATCTTAAACTCCCTTAACTTCTCAATGATTGTTATTTTCTTGTCCTCAAGATAAGACTCATCTTCTAAAACATTTTTATCGCCGGGTTTGAGAAAGTCTAAAGCAGGAAAAGTGTATTCTACTTTAAACTGTGGTTCATTTTTACCCCCACTATTTTTTATTTCAACACTACTCTTTTCAGTACCGGTGATGGGGTATTGATTTTTCTCTAAATCCAAATAATTATCACCAGCTCCATCATCTTTAAATTTTTCACCAATATTTTCATAATTTTCTTTCACTTCAATATTACTTAATGACCCCTTTCCTGATTCTTTCTTTTTAAATCTTTTCAAAAATTTAAATATTTTTTTAAAAAACTTAAGTAAATATGAATACTCAAAAATCAAAAACAGAGAGGATATGAAAAGAGCAAAAAGTATAAGTGCTGTTCCAAAATTATTGAAAAAAGGTTGTAAAAAGCCAACTGTTAAATTCCCTATAACCCCACCGTTTAAAAAATTAGTATTAAATCTACCAAATAAAAGCTCTAAAATTGAAGCAAATGATAAAATAAATATCAAAAATCCCACAAAAAAATGATATGAAAAATAACTTTTTCTTCCCAAAAGCACTAATACACCTGCAAAGATAAAAAATAATGGAAAAAGATATGAAATATAGCCAAAATACAAAAGTAAAAAAGAAGAGAGATAGGATCCCACCACACCACACAAATTGTGAATATGTGGAGAATGAGAAAAAGAAATCAAAGATTTATCATCTACTGAAAAAGATATAAGTGAGAAAAAGAAGAAAAGACCAAGAAATATTAAAAAAATTGACAGAATAAATTTTCTAACTCTTACCACTTTCAAAATTTCCCCCAGAGATATTAGATTTTACCACAAATTGTTTTCTATTTTTTAAAAACCAATATAAAAGTTATAAAAAAATAAATTTTATTATAAAATAAATATCTTTAATAAGGCTAATCTTAAAACAATGACAGGTCAAATAAAATCAAAACTTTTTGTAATTGTTTATCTATTTCTTCTCGTTTACTCCTACTCATTTCCAAATAAAAATAGGATAGTGGTTGCAATAGATGGCAATCCCGTATCCCTTGACCCAAGAATCGGTTTTACTCAGGTTTCTGAACACGTTTATGGATTAATTTTTAATTCACTTGTAAAATATGATGACAAACTTAACATAGTTCCAGATCTTGCAGAGAAATGGGAAACAAAGGATTATAAGAAGTTCACATTTTATCTAAAAAAAGGCGTTAAATTCCACAATGGAAAGGAACTCACCTCAAAAGATGTAATATATACTTTTTTATCCCTAAAAGATGAAAATTTTATCAGTGTTAAAAAAAGAAGTGTTGAAAACATTAAAAAGATTGTGGCAGATGGAAAATATAAAGTAACGTTTTATCTCAAAAAACCTGATTTTAACTTCCTTTCAAAGGTAATTGCTCCGGGTATAGGAATTGTTCCATATGGTTCAGGTAAAAATTTTTCAAATTTTCCCATAGGAACAGGGCCATTCAAATTTGTGAGTTTTAATTATGGAGAAAAAATAGTTTTAAAAAGAAATGACAACTATTTTGGAGAAAAACCAAAAGTAAAGAAAGTGATTTTAAAAATAGTGCCAGATGAGGCGACAATTGCCTTGGAACTCAGAAAAGGAAGTGTTGACTGCACCATAAATACACTATCAGCAGATACAATCTATCAATTAAAAAAAGATAAAAAACTCAAAGTATTGGTTAAGAAGGGAACAAACTATCAGTATATTGGATTTAATCTAAAAGACAACGTTACAAAAAATAAAAATATAAGAAAGGCAATAGCCTATGGATTAAACATAGATAAAATTATTAAATACCTATACAGAAACTATGTATACAGAGCATATACCATTCTGCCACCTGATCACCCCTTTCACACTGATAATGTCATTAAATACAATTACAATCCAAAAAAGGCCAGGAAACTTTTAAAAGAAACAGGAATTAAAAATATTACCTTAGAATATAAAGCATCCACAAATTTAAAATATTTACAACAGGCTGAAATTTTTCAATATCAGCTAAAAAAAATTGGAATAAACTTAAAAATATCTTCCTTTGAATTTGCCACTGTTATAACCGACATAATAAATGGAAATTTCCAGATGTATAGTCTAATGTGGATTGGTGCAAATCTCACAGATGATATTTTTTACGACCTTTTTTACAGTAAAAATATTCCACCAAAAGGGTACAACAGAGGCAGGTATGAAAACCCGCTTATGGATGAACTGCTTTTAAACCTTCAAAACTGCCTGAATGTCGGGGAGAGGAAAAAATTAGACGCAAGAATTGAATATTTGATTTCTTCAGATTTACCTTATATAAGTCTATGGTTTGTGGATACAGTTTTTGTTGGAAATAAAAATTTGAAAAATGTAAAAATTGACCCCACAGGAAGTTTAAACTTTTTAAAAACTATTCACTGGTAATCTCATTTTTTATTTCATCTAAACTAAGTTCATATCTACTGAAATGTTTCTTCATCTCTTCTGGTAACTTCATAATCATAACTGGACATGGGGCATTTTTTACCACCTCTGATGCAGTTTTGCCAAGTGCAGCGTCCTTTTTACAAGAAGGTCTATGAGCGGGAATCATTATGAGATCTATATCATTTTCAAGGGCATAGTCCACAATTCCTTTAGCAGGAGATTTGCTTTTAATATGAACCTTTATTAAGTTTAAACTGTCAAGGGCACTTTTTTGTACCTCATATTCTGGATTGTCTTTTACAATGTTAAAAAATTCATTTAATACATCGAAACCTCTTGGTATATCTTCCTCTACAATTACATTTAAAAGATGAAGAGTTGATTTCGCCCTATTTGAAAACATAATAACATATTCAAGTAAATCAACTGAATAATCCGTAAAATCAATGGGAAAAAGAATTTTCTTTATTATTTTCATTAAATCTCCTTAAATTTTAATAGAGTTTATTATAGAATTTATTTTAGACATTTTAAATATTTTATGGGTGAATTATGAAAATATTAGAAAGAATTTACAATCTGGATATAGCAAAATTACCAGACCCAAATATCCCTACAAAAGATCCCCTCATTAATGGGATAAAAAAAAATATGTTTATTGAACTTCCAGTAGAAAAAGGGGAAGGATACCACCTCATTAACTCAAACCTTAAACTCTTTAGAAAAAAAGAGGTTACTGAAGATGGTTATATAAATAATATCCTCGTGGAAAGAAGAAGTACATTGAGATTTCTAATTGAAAAAATGGTGGAAACC